>NZ_JBFOCK010000096.1:0-52151 GCF_040907765.1 Aeromonas sp. s9 | reverse complement strand
AGGCATTTACGGGAGAAAAGATCGGCTCAAACTGAAAAAATGAAATGACTGAGTCAGCCGAGAAGAATTTCCCCGCTTATTCGCACCTTCCCTAGCTCTCACGGTGCCCTGGTAACGGCCTCAACGGAGCTGGTTGTCGCGTGAGTCATACTAATCGGCGGGTGAAAAAACAGAAGGGGGAGCCGTTGAAAACCGGCGCAACGTCATAAATCGGGACCTCAAGAGGGCATTTATTGTTTGGTTTTGTTAAACGATAACTAGTCATCGAATAGAAAAACCAAACAATATGGGCATGGTTTCTGGCCGTGCTGGCTTGTCTGGAGGCTGGTGGGGAGTGAGTTGGGGCAATATGGGGGGGCTTCCCGGTTTCCCCGATTTGCCGGGAATTGGTTTGGCAATCATGGTGTGATCTGGGTTGTGGGGATAGGGGAGGTTGCCGCTCAGTGCAGTGCCCCGACCGGGGTGATGTTGGGCCGTCAGGCACTGTGGCGGGATCGGCCATTGGCGCTCGGGGCCGGCTCGGGTATAGTCCTGCGCCAACAAGATAGGTTCGGATGGAGGAGTCGGTGCCGCGTCAGGCAAGCGGGCCGAATCACTCCTTCGGCGCGGTTTTAAAGGATATCCCCATGAAATTCAGTCCCCTGCTCGATGAGATGATGAAGGCGCTGCAGGTCTTACCGGGCGTGGGCCCGAAATCGGCCCAGCGCATGGCGTTCACCCTGCTCGAGCGCGAGCGCAGCGGCGGCCTGCGTCTCGCCTCCCTGCTCAATCGGGCGCTGACCGAAATCGGTCACTGCAGCCACTGCCGCACCTTTACCGAGAACGATCGCTGCGAGATCTGCGCCAATCCCAAGCGCGAGGAGAACGGCCTGCTCTGCGTGGTGGAGAGCCCGGCGGACGTGGCGGCCATCGAGCAGACCGGCCAGTTCTCCGGCCGCTACTTCGTGCTGATGGGTCACCTGTCGCCACTCGACGGCATAGGCCCGGAGGAGCTGGGGCTGGAGATCCTGGAGCGGCGCCTCAAGGATGAGCACATCAAGGAGCTGATCCTCGCCACCAACCCCACCATAGAGGGGGATGCTACCGCCTGGTACATCGCCGACATGGCCCGCGTCGCCGGGGTCGAGGTGAGCCGTATCGCCCACGGGGTGCCGGTGGGCGGGGAGCTGGAGCTGGTGGATGGCACCACGCTTTCCCACTCCCTGATGGGGCGCCAGCGTCTCTAAACCGCTGTTCGGCGAACATATTTCGTACAAACAAGGGGTGGGCATGCAAGTTTGCATCTTCGCCCCTTGATATTTGAAAGGCCAACCCCATCTAGCTTGGGAATCTGTTCAACCCGACGTTTTGAGGATTGGTCGATGACCCAAAGTGTTCACGCCGAAACCCACGGCTTTCAGACTGAAGTCAAACAATTGCTGAGCCTGATGGCTCACAGCCTCTACTCCAACAAAGAAGTATTCCTGCGCGAGCTGATCTCCAACGCCTCCGATGCGGCGGACAAGCTGCGCTTCAAGGCGCTTTCCGATGCCTCTTTGTTCGAAAACGACGGCCAGCTGCGCGTGCGCCTGGTGGTGGACAAAGAGAACAAGACGTTGACCATTTCGGACAACGGCATCGGCATGACCCGTGACCAGGTGATCGAGCACCTGGGCACCATCGCCAAGTCCGGCACAGCCGAGTTCTTCAAGCACCTCTCCGGTGATCAGGGCAAGGATTCCCAGCTGATCGGCCAGTTCGGGGTGGGCTTCTACTCCGCCTTCATCGTGGCCGACAAGGTGACCGTGATCTCCCGCGCCGCCGGCACTGAGCCGAGCCAGGGCGTGCAGTGGGAATCCGAGGGGGAAGGCTCCTTCACCGTGGCTGACGTGACCAAAGCCGGTCGCGGCACCGACGTCATCCTGCACCTGCGCAGCGATGAAGAGGAGTTCCTGGACGACTGGCGCCTGCGCTCCGTGGTCAGCAAATATTCCGACCACATCAGCGTGCCGGTAGAGATGTTCAAGGAGGGCACTCCGGATCGGGAAGAAGACGGTGAAACCATCGTCGGTACCCCGGGGGAGTGGGAGCAGGTCAACCGCGCCACTGCGCTCTGGACCCGCAACCCGAAGGACATCAAGGACGAGGAGTATCAGGAGTTCTACAAGCACGTCGCCCACGACTTCGAAGATCCGCTGCTGTGGGGTCACAACCGGGTGGAAGGGGCGCAGGAGTACACCAGCCTGCTCTACATCCCGGCTCGCGCGCCGTTCGATCTCTACAACCGCGAACAGAAGCACGGTCTGAAGCTCTACGTGCAGCGCGTCTTCATCATGGACGACGCCGAGCAGTTCATGCCGACCTATCTGCGCTTCGTGAAAGGGGTGCTGGACTCCAACGATCTGCCGCTCAACGTCAGCCGTGAAATCCTGCAGGACAACAAGGTGACCGCCTCCCTGCGCAAGGCCTGCTCCAAGCGCGTGCTCACCATGCTCAACAAGCTGGCGAAAGAGGATGGCGAGAAGTACGCCAAGTTCTGGAGCGAGTTCGGCAATGTGCTCAAAGAGGGCCCGGCCGAGGATTACGCCAACCGGGAAGAGATCGCGAAGCTCTTGCGCTTTGCCAGCACCGCCGGCGAGGGCGAAGCCCAGACCGTCTCTCTCGAGGATTACGTTGGCCGCATGAAGGAAGGTCAGCAGAAGATTTACTACATCACCGCCGACTCTTATGCCGCTGCCAAGAACAGCCCGCACCTCGAGATCTTCCGCAAGAAGGGCGTCGAAGTGCTGCTGATGTGGGAGCGGGTGGACGAGTGGCTGATGAGCCACCTGACCGAGTTCGACGGCAAGCAGCTGGTCTCCGTCACCCGTGGCGAACTGGATCTCGGGGATCTGGAAGACGACGCCTCCAAGCAGGCGCAGGAAGAGGCCGAAAAAGCCAACGCCGGTCTGGTTGAGCGGGTCAAGAAGAGCCTCGGTGAAGCGGTGAAAGAGGTGCGCGTCACCCACCGTCTGACCAACTCGCCGTCCTGCATCGTCACCGACGCCCACGGCATGAGCACCCAGATGATCAAGCTGATGCGCGCCGCCGGTCAGCCGGTGCCGGAGCAGAAGTACATCCTGGAGCTCAACCCCGACCATGCCCTGGTGAAGAAGCTCGGCACCATCGAGGATGAGAGCCTGTTTGGCGAGTGGGTCTCCCTCCTGCACGAGCAGGCCCAGCTGGCGGAGCAGGGCGGCCTCAATGATCCGGCGAGCTTCGTCTCCCGTATCAATCGTCTGCTACTCCAGGCGTGATGTGATTGTGATTGGCCCACTGCATGACAGTGGGCTTTTTTTTGGCCGTTCCCCTCTGGTGCGCTGCTGCATTTTCAATCATTTTTCGTGGTCGTCGTCTGCGTCTTTGGTCGCAGAGACTTGGCGGGAGTGTGGTGATAATCTGGCCACTCACACGGGGCGAGCTTGTTAATACGGGCGAAAACGTGTAGTTTTTTGCCTTCTCAAGAATTGAATAACCAATCAACTAGGAGCGTGTATGCGCATTGTTCTGTTGGGAGCTCCGGGCGCCGGCAAGGGTACCCAGGCTCAGTTCATCATGGAAAAACACGGTATTCCGCAGATCTCCACCGGCGACATGCTGCGTGCGGCGATCAAGGCGGGTACCGAGCTGGGCCTCAAGGCCAAAGCCGTGATGGACGCAGGTCAGCTCGTCTCCGACGACATCATCATCGGCCTGGTCAAAGAACGCATCGCGCAACCGGATTGCGCCAACGGCTTCCTGCTGGACGGCTTCCCCCGCACCATTCCCCAGGCGCAAGCCATGAAGGATGCCGGTGTGACCGTGGACTTCGTGCTGGAGTTCGACGTGCCGGACGAAGAGATCGTCAAGCGCATGAGCGGCCGCCGCGTGCACTCCGGCTCCGGCCGTACCTACCACGTGGTGTTCAACCCGCCGAAAGTGGAAGGCAAGGATGACGTGACCGGCGAGGATCTGGTGATCCGTGCCGACGACGAAGAGACCACAGTGCGCAAGCGTCTGGATGTCTACCATCAGCAGACCGCGCCGCTCATCGGTTTCTACGGCAAAGAAGCGGAAGCGGGTAACACCCGTTACGTCAAGATCGACGGCACCCAGCCGGTGGATCTGGTCAGCCAGCAACTGGCCGCCATTCTCGGTTAAGCCATTCAGGGCCGGCAGGACGCAGCCGTTCGCCGGCTGGCTACGAGAGTGAGAAAAGGGTCCATACCGGGCCCTTTCTTGCATTCCATTCCCACGACACAGAACGACAGGATGCTAACGTGACCACGAAAACCGGGATCTTGCTGGTCAATCTGGGTACCCCGGCCGCGCCGACCACGGCGGCGGTCAAGGCGTTTCTCAGCCAGTTTCTGCACGATCAGCGGGTCGTCGACCTGCCGCGCTACCTCTGGTGCCCCCTGCTTCATTTCATCATCCTGCCGACCCGCTCCCCCAAGGTGGCCAAGCTCTATCAGCAGGTGTGGACCGAGCAGGGCTCCCCCCTGATGGTCATCAGCCAGCAGCAGCGCGCGGCCCTGGAGCACGAGCTCAAGCGGGAAGGGGTCGAGGTGCCGGTGGCGCTCGCCATGACCTATGGCGCCCCGTCGCTGGCCGATGGCTGGCAGGCCCTCAAGGCCCAGGGGGTCAACCGGGTGATCCTGCTGCCGCTCTATCCCCAGTATTCGGTCAGCACCACCGCCTCGGTGTTCGACGCCTGGGCCAGGGCGATGAAAACCGAGCGCAATCTGCCGGTGGTGCGGCTCATCCGCGATTACCATGCCCACCCGGAGTACATCCAGGCGCTGGCCATGAGCGTGCGTCGCCACTGGGAGCAGCACGGCCAGGGGGAGCATCTGCTGATGTCCTTCCACGGCATTCCCGAGCGCTACGAGCGGGAAGGGGATCCCTATGGTCATCAGTGCAGGCGCACCGCCGCCCTGCTGGCGGAGGCGCTGGGGCTGGCCCCGGAGCAGTGGACCGCGAGCTTCCAGTCCCGCTTTGGCAAGGAGGAGTGGCTCAAGCCCTACACGGACCTGACCGTGGGCGAATTGCCCTCTCGCGGCGTCAAGCGGCTGGATGTCATCTGCCCGGCCTTTTCGGCGGATTGCCTCGAGACCCTGGAGGAGATCCAGGTGCAGAACCGGGAGATCTTCATGGCCGCCGGTGGCGAGCAGTTTGAATACATCCCGGCCCTCAACAGCGATCAGGCCCATATCCGCATGATGGTTTCCCTCATCTGTCGCGAGCTGGCATGATGGCCGTTCTCATCCGGTGCCCGACGTGGCGGACGTTCGGATTCAACGATAAAGGAGTGTCCTGATGATGCATATCACGCTGATTTACGCCGGCCTGCTCGGGCTCTTGTTCCTGCTGCTCTCCTTCTGGGTGGTCAAGCGCCGCGCCCAGTTCAGGGTGATGATAGGGGAGGGGGAAGCCCCCGAGATGCTGGCCGCGATCCGCGCCCACGGCAACTTTGCCGAGTACGTGCCCCTCACCCTGCTGCTGATGGCACTGTGCGAACTGGCGGGGGTCGGGGCGCTCTGGCTGCACCTGGGCGGTGTGCTGCTGCTGGTGGGGCGCATCCTGCATGCCATCGGCATCCAGATCCCCAGGGCTCCCAACATGCCGCGCCTCTTCGGCACCCTCTTCTTCTGGCTGTCGCTGGGAATTTTCTCGGTGCTGGCCCTGGTGCAGGGGCTCTCGGCAAGCTGAATGTCATCCCGCAACACCACCCCGCCACGGGGTGGTTTTTTGTGGTAGCCAAGTCAAACGTTTTCCTCGCAAACCCTTGTCTATACTGACCTCAAAATTCAATCGTGCGACTTTTCGGCGTGGTGGATTGTGTTAAAATCCCGCCCCTCTTTTCCCCAGAGCACAGAAGATTGCCATGAAATTTCCCGGTCAGCGCAAGTCCAAACACTACTTCCCGGTCGACAGACGTGATCCCCTGATCCCGCAGAATTCCCAGCTCACCGAACTGGGCAAGGCCTATGTAGTGGGCATCGATCAGACTCTGGTGGATATCGAAGCCCATGTGGACGAAGACTTCCTGAACCGGTACGGCCTGAGCAAGGGCCACTCCATGCTCATCTCCGACGAGGTGGCGGAGCTGGTCTACGACGAGCTCAAGGCCAACAACATGGTGGTGAGCGAATTTGCCGGCGGCACCATCGGCAACACCATGCACAACTATTCCGTGCTGGCGGACTCCCACTCCATCCTGCTTGGCGTCATGAGCCAGGACATCCGCATCGGCAGCTATGCCTACCGCTATCTGTGCAACACCTCCTCCCGGGTCAACCTCGACTACCTGCAGCCGGTGGACGGCCCGGTCGGACGCTGCTTCACCTTCATCACCGAAGGGGGAGAGCGCAGCTTTGGCATCAACGCCGGCAAGATGGATCACCTGGATGTGGACCACATCCCCGAGACCATCATCAAGGAGGCCTCGGCCCTGGTGATCACCGCTTACCTGGTGCGCGGCGCCGACGGCACCCCCATGAAGGAGGCCGCCATGGCCGCGGTGCGCTATGCTCGCGAGGCCGGGGTGCCCGTGGTGCTGACCCTGGGCACCCGCTTCGTCATCGACGAGAATCCCCAGTGGTGGCGCGATTTCATCAGCGAGAACGTGACCGTGCTCGCCATGAACGAGGACGAGGCGGAGGCCCTGACCGGGATAAAGGATCCCCTCGGCGCGGCCGACAAGGCGCTGGACTGGGCGGACATGGTGCTCTGCACCGCCGGCCCCATCGGCCTCTACATGGCGAGCTACACCGACGAGGACTACAAGCGCGAGACCACCCACACCCTGCTGCCCGGCGTCATCCCCGAATTCAACATGTACGAGTTCAGCCGCCCCATGGCCCGGGACAAGTGCCGCAAGCCTGCGCGTATCTACTCCCACATCTCCCCCTACATGGGCGGCCCGGAGAAGATCAAGAACACCAACGGGGCAGGGGACGGGGCGCTGTCCGCCGTGCTGCACGACATGGTGGCGAACGCCTACCACCGCATGAACGTGCCGAACTCCGCCAAGCATCTCTCGGAATTCCTGACCTACTCCTCTCTGGCCCAGGTGTGCAAGTACGCCAACCGGGTGAGCTACGAGGTGCTGGCCCAGAGCAGCCCGCGCCTCTCCCGCGGGTTGCCGGAGAAGGAAGACAGCCTGGAAGAGGTGTACTGGGAGCGGTGATACCTCTTCCTGTCGACCACAAGAAAGGGTGCCACTGGGCACCCTTTCTTGTTTTTGGGGCTGGATCATGTTTTTGGCATCGCTTTTGCTGACATCGTGGACAGCCCGCGTCGCGGCGGCATACCTTGTGTTAAGGATATGTAGCTGCTGCGGGGCGAGGGTATGTTGAGACAATGGAGTATCGGTCGGCGTCTGTCGCTGGTGACCCTGATGGTGCTGGCGCTGCTGGGACTGCTGCTGTTCTTCTGCCTGCAGATCTATCAGCAGGGGCTGATGGGAGAGAAGAGCCGCCAGACCCAGGCCCAGGTGGAGACCGCCTACAGCCTGGTGGCGGGGCTGGAAGCCAGGGTGCGCAAGGGGGAGCTGGACGAGGCGAGCGCCAAGGCCGAGGCGCTGGCGCTGATCAAGGGGTTGCGTTACGGCAACGATGACTACTTCTGGATCAACGACAGCCACCCCACCATGGTGATGCACCCCATGAAACCCGAGCTGGACGGCAAGGATCTCTCCGGGGTGGAGGACAAGCAGGGGCTCAGGCTGTTCGTCGCCTTCGCCGATCTGGCCCGGGCCCAGGGCGCGGGGGAGGTGGCCTACTACTGGCCCAAGCCGGGGGTGGACGAACCGGTACGCAAGATCTCCTACATCAAGCGCTTCGCCCCCTGGGACTGGATCATCGGCACCGGCGTCTATGTGGACGACGTCGAGGCCCAGTACCGGGAGGTGCTGCACACCCTGCTGGGGATCGGGCTGGTGCTGGCCCTCCTGCTGTTTGCCGTGGTTGGCCTCATTGTGCGCAGCATCGTCGTGCCCCTCTCCCGCTCGGTCTCGGCCCTTGGCAACATCGCCAGGGGGGAGGGGGATCTGCGGGTACGTCTGCCGGAATCGGGGCGTGACGAGCTGAGCCAGCTCAGCATCAACTTCAACCTCTTCGCCAGCCAGATGGCGCAGCTGGTGGCCCGCAGCCAGCAGATAGCGGATCAGAACCGGGTGCATGCCCACCAGCTTGCCGAGGTGGTGGAGCGTACCGGCGCCATCGTCACCGGCCAGGAGCAGGATACCCTGCGGGTGGCCAGCGCCATGGAGCAGATGACGGTGAGCAGCCGCGAAGTGGGCCAGCACGCGGCCCAGGCCGCCGACGCGGCGGACTCGGCCCTCAATCTGGCCCAGCATGGCCGCGAGGTGGTGGTCCAGACCCGGGAGTCCATCAGCCAGCTGGCGGACGAGATGGTGGAGACGGTACAGGCGGTGAGCCGCCTCGAGCAAGAGACTCAGCAGATTGGCTCCGTGCTCGACGTCATTCGCGGGGTGGCGGAGCAGACCAACCTGCTGGCCCTCAACGCCGCCATTGAAGCGGCACGGGCCGGGGAGCAGGGGCGCGGCTTTGCGGTGGTCGCCGACGAGGTGCGTACCCTGGCGACCCGCACCCACAGCTCCACCGACGAGATCCGGCAGATGATCCAGCGGCTGCAGGAGGGGGCCGGCAAGGTGGTCAGCGGCATCAGCCAGTTGCAGCAGCTCTCTCGCGCGACGGCGGACAGGGCCGGCGATGCGGATGTCGCCATCAATGCCATCGATGGATCCGTCCACACCATTACTGCCATGAATGGGCAGATTGCCACGGCGGCGGCGGAGCAGAGCCGGGCGGCGGAGGAGATCAACCAGCGGCTGGTGGCCATCACCCAGCTGGCGGCGGATGCCCTGGCCCAGAACCGGCTGACCGAGCAGGCATCCGGGCAACTGGCGCTGGCCTGCGACGAGCTGGGGGCCCTGGTGGCGAAATATCGCATCTGACGGCCTTTATCCCCGCTTTTTCGGGATAAGGCTTGAGTCTGGGGGGCTTTTGGGACACCATCTGCCCCATTCTCGGCCAGCCCTGGCCGACAGCCTGCCATTGCTTTGCAAGAGAGAGACCCCATGAGCAAACTAACTGACAATCTTGACGCCAATTTCCAGCTGTTCATCGAAGAAGTCCGCGAGTCGGGTCAGGTGTGGGGTCTGCGCTACGGTGAAGACTGGGTGGTGTGCCGCTCCGCCGAGTTCGAAGATGCGGACGTGATGCCGCTCTGGTCCGCCGAAGGGGATGCCCGCCTGCACTGCGTGGACGAGTGGGCGGATTACGAGCCGGAAGTGATCGAGCTCGAAGAGTTCCTGGACATCTGGATCAACGATCTGGACGAGGACGATGTGCTGGTCGGCCCGAACTGGAACGCCGATCTGGAAGGTCAGGAGCTCGAGCCCATCGAGCTGGCCAAGGCGCTGGTGGAACTGGACGCCTGAGTCTGCCGTCCTGCCGGATTGTGATGAACCGGCCCCCTTCGGGGGGCCGGTTTTTTTATGGCCGCCATGGGCCATGAAAGGCGATTTGCCTTTGCACCCGTTCCGGGGATGGGTCATCATCAACCCTTTGCCGATCGGGAGGTGCCATGTTTGTCTTTGACGTGACCACGAAGGCGGGGGCGCAGGGGAGGATCCAGGTGCAGGCGCTGGACTGGAGCCAGAGCGGCCCGGTGAGCTTTCAGTGTGACAGCGACGAGCTGGCCCTGGTGCTGCTGAGCGGGTGCCGCTGCGATGCCGTGGGGTACTTCAATCTGCTGGGGGGCTGCAAGCCGCTCTACGTGGAGCAGTGGCTCACCTATTTGCAGGAGCGTGGCCAGCTGGAGAAGGTCACGGCCCGCCAGGAGAGCCCGTCCCAACCCGATTACCTGACCCGGGCCGGGCTGGCGGACGACGAGCTCAATGCCCTGCTCGGCCAGATCTACAAGGTGGCCGGGTTCAACCGCCTGCAGATCAACCGCTACCTCAAGCATCGCCACAACCCGACCATGCTGGCGACCCGTTACGATCAGAAGGAGCTGGAGCGTTATCGCCAGCTCAACGACATCATTCTGACCCTGTTGAAGCTGAAACCGTCTCCGTGAAGATCCCCATCTGACCGATCTCCGGTCCCAGTTCCTGGGGCCGGGCGATGAGGTAGCCCTGCAAGCCGTCCACATACATGCTCTGCAGCATCTGCTTCTGGCCTATCTGTTCCACCCCTTCCGCGATCACCAGGCAGCCCATGCGATGAGAGACGTCGACGATCATCCGCACGAACTGCTGGTTGGTGAGATCCTGCTCCAGCTCGGTGATGAGACCGGGGTCCAGCTTGATGTAGTCGGGTTTGAGCTCGCGAAACAGGCTGAAGGAGCCGATCCCCTTGCCGAAGTTGCAGATGGCCGAGCGGCTGCCGTGGCGCCTGAGCAGCTCGAACAGCCGCCTGGACCCGGTCAGGTTGCGCTCCAGGTGCTCCTCGTCGAGCTCGAACACCAGATTGGCCCCGATGTCGGGGTCTTTTTGCAACTGGTGATCCAGCCAGATGAGAAAGGCGCTGTTTTGCAGCAGGGAGCCCGGCAGATTGAGACCCCATCGGCTGTTGTGGCCTCCGAAGGCGCGGTATTGGCGGATGACATGGCGGATCACCATCTGGGTCAGGCGCAGTACCATGTCCAGCCGCTGCGCCATGGCGAGCAGGGTATCGCTTGGCAGCACGGTGCCGTCGCTGCTGCTGAAACGGGGATAGATCTCGTGGTAGGCGAGCATGCCGCGATGCAGGGGCTGGATGGGCTGGCAGGTGAAGCTGATGCTCTCCTGCTCCAGCAGATCGGTCAGCACCTGGGTCCAGTGACGCTGACCCTGCACCTCGACCACCTCGTCGTTCTGCTGGATGGCCCAGCCATTGACCACCTCTGTCTGGGCACGGGCCAGCGCGAGATCCGCCCGGGCCAGAATGGCCTCTATCTTCTGCTCGCTGCTCAAGCGGGTCATGCCCGAGTAGGCGGCACTCTCGAGCTCGTGATCGTGCTGATAGCGATCGAAGGCGAGCTTCAGATCCCGTCCCAGCAGATGGGGCGGGATCTGGGCCAGGGGGGGCAGCAGGACGGCAAAATCGGCCCCCGAGATGCGATAGACCCGGTGGCCCGGGAAGCGACTGACGGTGTGGCTGATGAGGGCGGCGATGTCCCGGATGTAGGCATCCCCGGACTGGAAGCCGCGCTGGGCGTTGAGGGTCCCGAGCTCGGTGGCGCGGATGAGCACCAGGATGGCGGTCTGGGTGTTTTCCTGTTGCAGCAGCTCAGTCAGATCGCGCCGGAAGGCGTGGCGGTTGCCAAGGCCCGTCATCTCGTCCCGGGTCGCCTGATTGTGCAATTCGGTGATCTGGCGGTGGGCATCGATCTCGGCCTCATTGAAGGACGCAAGGAGCTGGCGCAGAGCCGTTTGTGCCTGTACGCTGTCGAGCATGGCGGGATCCCGCTGCTGCAGCGCCAGCAGCCAGCGTTGCTCCTGCCTCGCCTTTTCCCCACGGCGCACGCTGTGGGTGAGAAAGAGCAGCAGGGCGAATCCCGTCAGGGTGGTCATCAGGACCAGCAGCAGGGTGAGCGGTGAGGCGGGGGGGGCGAGCAGCACTCCCTGCAACAGCAGCATGGGAATGCAGACCAGTGCGCTGACCAGCAGCAGGTTTCCCTCATGTTTATTCAACATCGTTTCATCCTTGATGATGTTCATGATGTAGAAATTCTAACCAAGTCGCTGGCGCAAAACATGAGTACTCACGCAACTCCACGATAAAGCGCCGGCGGAATGCAACTAAATGTGAGTGAAAACACTTTCATGGTCTGTAAAAAAAGCGAAGATGGGTTGAAAACAGCCCCAACAGAGCAGAGGTAGATATGTTGCTAGAACCCATAGACACCGCCAAAGCACGGCAACTATTGAATCAGAGTATGGCCTTGGTGCTCGCAGGGGGACGGGGCAGCCGCCTGAAGCAGTTGACCGATAACCGCGCCAAGCCCGCCGTCCACTTTGGCGGCAAATTCCGTATCATCGACTTCGTGCTCTCCAACTGCATCAACTCCGGCATCCGCCGGGTGGGTGTGGTGACCCAGTACAAGTCCCACAGCCTGTTGCGCCACCTGCAATCGGGCTGGTCTTTCCTGCGTTACCAGATGAACGAGTTCATCGACTTGCTGCCCGCCCAGCAGCGGGTGGACGAGGTGCACTGGTATCGCGGCACCGCAGACGCCATCTACCAGAACGTCGACATCATCCGTGACTACGGTCCCAAGTACATCGTGGTGCTGGCGGGGGATCACATCTACAAGATGGACTACGCCGCCATGCTGCTCGATCA
The DNA here is from genome assembly GCF_040907765.1 of Aeromonas sp. s9. Classification (NCBI taxonomy): domain Bacteria; kingdom Pseudomonadati; phylum Pseudomonadota; class Gammaproteobacteria; order Aeromonadales; family Aeromonadaceae; genus Aeromonas; species Aeromonas sp. s9. The sequence goes on along the minus strand of NZ_JBFOCK010000096.1, from coordinate 39,795 downwards.
CGTGCGCCTCGGCGCCAAGGTGACGGTGGCCTGTATCGAGGTACCGCGCTGCGAGGCATCGGCCTTCGGCGTGATGGACATCGACGAGCAACGCAAGATCCGCGCCTTCGTGGAGAAACCGGCCAATCCGCCCGCCATGCCGGGCTGTGAGGATCGCTCGCTGGCCTCCATGGGCATCTACATCTTCGAGGCGGAGTACCTCTACCAGTTGCTGGAAGAGGACATCCACAACCAGGAGTCCAAGCACGACTTCGGCATGGACGTGATCCCGCGCATCGTGGGGGAGGGCAAGGCCTTTGCCCACCCGTTCAACATGTCCTGTGTCGGGGCCAAGGAGGGGCAAAAACCCTACTGGCGCGACGTGGGGACCCTGGATTCGTTCTGGGAGGCGAACATGGACCTTGCCTCCGTGGTGCCCGAGCTCGACATCTATGACGAGAACTGGCCCATCTGGACCAGCCAGAACATGTCGCCCCCGGCCAAGTTCGTGCAGGACAGAAACGGCCAGCACGGCATGACCATCAACTCCATGTTCGCGGGGGGCTCCATCGTGAGCGGCTCCTTCGTGCTCAACTCGGTGCTGTTCACCAACGTGCGGGTGCACTCCTTCTGTACCCTGGATCAGGCGGTGATCTTCCCCGGGGTCGAGATCGGGGCTGGTTGCCGCTTGCGCCGGGTGGTGGTGGACAAGGGGTGCAAGCTGCCAGACGGCCTGGTGGTGGGGGAGAATGCGGACGAGGATGCACGCCGCTTCTACCGCTCCGAGCAGGGCATCGTGCTGGTGACCAAGCCGATGCTGGCCAAGCTCGGCTAACTTCGTCGACACAGACAAAAAAAGGGAGCCCTGGGCTCCCTTTCTATTGGTGGTCGATTTATTTCTCGCTGACCAGGGCCTTGCCGGCCATCACCATGGCGGTGCCATGCTTGCCACCGGCGGCGATCACTTGCGGGACACCATCTTCGTCGGTGTCGCTGCCGGCACCCTCGATGACGTTCTCGCCGGAGTCGCCGATCCACTCGGCCATCTGCATGCCGCCGTTGACGGTGCCGCGGAACCAGCTCACGTAGCGCTGGGTCAGCTGGGCCAGCTCCAGCTCGGGTGCCTTCTCGGCCCCTTCGTTGCGCAGGTTCAGCATGGCAGAGCGCAGGGCGCCGGAGATGGCGGCCTGGGTCCAGGGGGTGTATTCACCCTGCTTGCCGGCGAGCCAGGTTCCGGCCTTGGCATTGAAGTAGGCCTTGTCGGCGGCGATGAAGAGCTCGCGCGCCGCGGTGCGGTACTTGGCATCCGAGGTGGCCAGGAAGGCGGCGGTCAAGCCGCGGATGGCGGCGAACTGGGCGTCGATGGACTGACCGGCGTCAAGCTTGCCGCCCAGGGTCAGACCGTCATGAACCAGGCCGTTCTTGCCCTTGAGGTTGGCGAGGATGAAATCGGCCTGCTTGCGGACCAGTGCGATCGCCTGCTCACCCTGTGGGGTCTTGAGGTTCAGCTCGCCATTGTCACCGGCGGCGTAACCCACAGGCAGCGCATCCTGGGCGCGCTGGAAGATCTGCAGGGCGACCAGGGCGTAGGCGGCGTCGAAGGTGGTGACGTGCCCGGCCTGTTTGCCAGCCTGCCAGCTGTCTACCAGGGTGCCGGCCTTGGGCTCGAAGTGCAGGGCCAGCAGGTTCTTGAAGGTGAGGTTGGAGAGGTTCAGGGCCAGGGAGAAGGCATCACTGCCCGCCACCGCCTTGCCCAGATCGTTGGTCTGGTTGGCAGCCGGAGCGGCGGCAAACGGGGCACCGTCATACACGGCGTGGAAGGCCGGGTTCTGATTGGTGTTGGCCGTGCGCTGATCGCTGAAGGCGTAGAACTCGGAGAGGGGCCACAGCAGCATCCAGGCGTCGCGCAACTGGGCGGAGCCGTCCACGACCTCCAGCTTGCCGATGGCACCGGCGTCGTTCTTGCTGGTCTCGGTCACCTTCACCTGATGAGGGAAGTAGACAACCCCCTTGGCCGGATCGTACTGCGGGGTGATTTTGGCGCCCAGGGTCTTGCCGTCAAAGCCGAGCTGACCCTGCAGGATGGCGAGCTTGTCGATGGACTGCTCGGTCAGCATCATGCCGTTGAAGCCGTCGGCGGCAGAAACCCCCAGCTTGTGCTTGCCGTCCTGATCCATGGTGGCGGACGCGGCTTCCACCTCTTCATCGGTCTCGGCTACGTGCATGCCGCCCAGGAAGTCCTGGGACCACATCACTTCCTTGAGCAGGATGCCGCCCACGGCGGCCGGGACCAGCAGGTTGTCACTGCCGCTCCAGCGCAGGGTGGCGTAGTCGCGGAAGTAGGCGGGGACCTGGGTCTTGACGCTCTTCTCGTTGCCCTTGGCGGTCTTGATGGTGATCTGGTCACCGTTGACCGGGGTGGCGTTCACGACCTGGGTGAACTCTGGGTTGGCGGAGGCGTAGGGCAGGGAGAGGGGATACATGCCCTGGGGAATTTCATCGGCGGGGAAGCCGACGGCCTCGGCCATGGCCAGTACCCGTTTGCCCAGGTCGGCCAGGGTGCCGCCACGGGCCTGGTTTTGCGGCCCGTTGACCAGATGGGGGCCCATGCCGGACTGGTAGTTGAGGGCGTACATTGCCTCTTCGGAGTATTCATAGGATTCGATGCCTGCGGCGAAGTCGAACGGGGTCGGCTCGTCGGCGCGGTTGGCGTCCAGCACATCCAGATCCAGCCCCAGGGCTTCGGCCAGCGGCTCGCCGGAGAGTTCAAATTCGGTGTAGGCCAGCATGTTGGCGGCGGTGTTGAACGTCTTGTCCTCCACCTTGACGGCAGCCTGTGCGGCGCTGCTGAGGAGTGCGCAGGCGATCGCCTGCACCAGTACGGTTTTTCTCATGTCCTTCTCACCATATTGTTGATTTTATTATGACGCTTCTCATGAATCTAAATGAGAATGGTGTGCATTATGGGGCAAAGGGCGGGGCTTGAGAAGAAAAAAACCGCGCCCCGGTGGGGTGAAGAGGAGAGGCGCGGCGGCAGGTGTCACATCAGTTTGAAGGGGATGACCAGTCGGCCCGGCTCCACCTTGAGGGCTTCGACCTTCTCCTTGATCCGCGCCTCGTTCTGGCGGCTGCCATCGAGCCGGTAGACGGGGGTCTGGGAGAGGAACAGGGAGAGGGACTGGTTGAAGGTGGGCAAGAGCGGGGAGAGGGCGGTGCCCACGTCCGCCGGCTCGGTCTTGACGGAGAGCAGCTCGAGATCCCGCAGATAGATGGCGCCCTGCTCGGCCACATAGTCCGGGCGTGCCCGCAGGGAGAGGCGGATCTTCATCTGCTGGCTGCCAAGGGGGCTCGCCACCTGCAGCTCGCCGGCGGCATCCAGCTCGACCTTGTCGGCCTGGCTGCGGCCGATGCGGCTTTGCATGTCATCGAGTCGGATCTTGCTCGACATGATGCCGGGGATCCCCAGCTGTTTCTCGAAGGCGACTCGCTCCTTGAGGTACTGGTTGATCTCCCCTTCGCTGACACTGTACTGGGTCAGCGAGCAGGCCGCCAGCAGCAGGGCGAAGGGAAGCAGAAGCAGGTGTTTCAACATGGGAGGGTTCCATTTTCGGGGCTGTCACAAGAGGTGGCGCCATCTTAGAGGCAAAGCGGGTTGGCCGCCAGTGGGGCCTCTATGACCGGTTTCTGTCGCATCCCCCATATGGGGATGGCAATCCGTTTTCATTCGAGTAGCTGTTTCCCTTCACCGCCAGCAGGCCCGCCCTGGCGTCATCTCTGAAGTACCCACAGACAAGCTCCTGTTTTAACGATGCAAAATCCCATTGACCCCGCGATTTCAAAGCGAGTATTTTACCGCCGCACAAAGTCAAATTGATAATCATTATCATTTTGAATCTTCTTTGAGGGTGTTACGTGAAGACTCGAGTAATGGACAATGGCACACCTGCCGAGGCGAAGATGTCGCCTGATTTCTTGTTTACCTCGGGTCAGGGCACGATCAGTGCCACTGACCTGGGGCAACCCATCACCACCCCCGCCTGCGAGTGGCCCCTGCTGGCACAGCAGATAACCCTGGCCCTCGATGCCGCCAGGGCTGCCGGCCAGACCAACCCTCTGCTGATAGGTGCTTTTGCGTTCGACCCGGCAGAGGCTTCCTGCCTCTATGTGCCCGGCCGCTATAAGTGGGGCGAGCGAACCACGCTGGCGGAACAGGCTCCGATGACAGAGGCGATGGTAGAGCAAGCCCCCGAGGCCAACCGGGTCATCTCGGTGCAGAGCACCCCGCCGGCCAGCGAATTCCAGGCCTCGGTCAGCGCGGCGCTGGATGCGTTTGCACAAGGTCGGCTCGCCAAGGTGGTGCTGTCGCGCAAACTCACCCTTACCCTGCACCAGCCTGCCGACCCTAAGCAGGTGATGGCCCGTTTGATGGCCCAGAATCCCCACGCCTTCCACTTCTCTCTACCGCTCGGCCAGGGTCGCCGCCTGCTGGGCGCAAGCCCCGAGCTGCTGCTGCGGGTCAGCGGGGGAGAGGTGTTCACCCACCCGCTGGCGGGCTCCGCCAGACGGGTGAGCGAGCCGGCGCAAGACGAAATGGTGGCCCGGGATCTGCTGGCTTCTCGCAAGGATCAGCATGAACACAAGTTGGTGATCGACGAGATCCGCCGGGTGCTGACCCCCCACTGCCGCGAGCTGGCGATCCCCGCTCATCCCTCGCTGATGAGCACGGATACCCTCTGGCATCTGGGCACCCCCATCGCCGGGCGGCTCAATGGCGGCGAGGCATCGGTACTGTCACTTGCCTGCCAGCTGCATCCCACCCCGGCCCTGTGCGGCTATCCCACTGATCTGGCCCGCCAGTTCATCCGCGAGCAGGAGCCCTTCCGGCGCGCCCTGTTCAGCGGCATCGTCGGTTGGTGCGACAGCCAGGGCAACGGCGAGTGGGCCGTGGTGATCCGCTGCGGCGTGCTCGATGGCCATCAGGTGGAGCTGTTTGCTGGCGCCGGTATCGTCGCGGGCTCGGATCCCGCCATGGAGTGGGCCGAGACCGGCACCAAGCTGGGTACCATGCTCAAAGCCCTGGGCCTGGATTTGGAGGTGGCGCAATGAGCGATACCAACCGCTTCCTGCCCTATACCCGCTGGCCCGAAGAGTTGGCCCAGCTGTACCGCGCCAAGGGCTATTGGCGCGGCGAGCCGCTGACCGCCATGCTGGCGCGTCAGTGCGAGCTGGCCCCCGACGCCGAGGCCATCCTCTGCGGCGAGCGGCGCTTCGGTTATCGTGAGCTGGACGCCGCCTCGAGCCGGCTGGCCGCCAATCTGGCCCGCCACGGCCTGGGGGTGGGGGACACCGCACTGGTGCAGCTCCCCAATGTGGCCGAGTTTTATCTGGTGTTCTTCGCCCTGCTCAAGGCCGGTATTGCGCCGGTCAACGCGCTCTTTAGCCACAACCGGCTGGAACTCCTCTCTTATGCCGAGCAGATCACACCGAGCCTCTTTATCGGCTCGCTGACCCATCCACTGTTTGCGAGCAAGGGGCGCGAGAGCGAGCTGCTGGCAAGCATCGGCGCCGAGTTGGTGCTGCTGGATGGTGACGCAGGGGCGCTGGGGCTGACCCGTTGGTTCGGCGAGGGGGATGAGGGGGGCTCCCCGTCCGTCTCCTTTGCCCCGACCCCGGCGAACGAGGTGGCCTTCTTCCAGCTCTCCGGTGGCAGCACCGGCACCCCCAAGCTCATCCCCCGCACCCACGATGACTACCTGTACAGCGTGCGCCGCAGCAACGAAATTTGCGGCCTCGGCCCCCATACCCGCTATCTGTGCGCCCTGCCGGCGCCCCACAACTTCCCCCTGAGCTCCCCTGGCGCCCTCGGGGTGTTCGAGGTGGGTGGCACCGTGGTGCTCGCACCCGATCCCAGCCCCATCAGCTGCTTCCCGCTGATCGCCCGCCACCGGGTCAATCTCACCTCGCTGGTGCCGCCGGCGGTCTCGCTCTGGCTGCAGGCAGCGGAAGCGGATCCCACAGCGCGCACTCAGCTCGAGAGCCTCGACTTGCTGCAAGTGGGCGGCGCCAAGCTGGGGGAGGCGATGGCCAGCAAGATTGGGCCGCTGCTCGGCTGCCGGCTGCAGCAGGTGTTCGGTATGGCGGAAGGGCTGGTCAACTACACCCGGCTCTCTGATCCCGACGAGAAGGTCATTCACACCCAGGGCCGCCCCATGAGCCCGGACGACGAGGTGCGCATCCTCGATGAGGCGGGCAATCCGGTTGCCCCCGGCGAGCCTGGCGCCCTGCACACCCGCGGCCCCTATACCTTCCGCGGCTACTACCAGAGCCCGGCCCACAACGCCCGGGTGTTCGATGCCGAGGGTTTCTACTGCTCCGGCGATCTGGTGGTACAGGATGCCGATGGTTACCTCACCGTGGTGGGGCGGCAGAAGGATCAGATCAACCGGGGCGGCGAGAAGATCGCGGCGGAAGAGGTGGAAAACCAGCTGCTGCACCATCCGGCCATTACCCATGCGGCCCTGGTCTCCATGCCTGACAGCGCCATGGGGGAGAAGAGCTGCGCCTTTATCGTCAGCACGGATCCCGCCTTGAAGCCGCTGGCCTTGCGCAAGTTTCTGCGCGAGCGCGGGGTGGCGGACTTCAAGCTGCCCGACCGTTTCGAAACTCTGGACGCCCTGCCCATGACGGCGGTGGGCAAGATTGACAAGCAGGGGCTGCGGGCGCGCATTGCGCACGCCATCGCCGCCAACCAGCCTCTACAGCATAAAAACTAGTAAGGAATCATGACGTTATGGCTATCCCAACCCTGAACAATTGCGCCATGCCCAGCCAATGGAAGGCCAACAAGGTCGACTGGACCCTGGAGCCCAAACGCGCCGCCCTGCTGATCCACGACATGCAGGAGTACTTCACCGCCTTCTATGGCGAAAACAGCCCGCTGATCGCGGCGCTCACCGAGCAGCTGGCCGCCGTGCGCAAGCAGTGCAAGGCCCTCGGCATCCCGGTCTTCTACACCGCCCAGCCCAAGGATCAATCCCCTGAAGATCGCGCCCTGCTCAACGACATGTGGGGCCCGGGTCTCAACAAGCGGCCCGAGCAGCAGCAGGTGGTGGCAGCCCTGCGCCCAGAGCGGGACGATACTGTGCTGGTCAAGTGGCGTTACAGCGCCTTCCAGCGCTCCGAGCTGGAGCAGATGCTCAAAGCGCTGGGGCGGGATCAGCTGATCATCGGCGGCATCTACGGCCATATTGGCTGCATGATGACCGCCTGCGACGCCTTCATGCGCGACATCCAGCCCTTCTTCCTGGCGGACGGGGTGGCGGACTTCTCCCTGGCCGACCACCAGATGGCGCTCGACTATGTGGCAACCCGCTGCGGCAAGGTGATCCGCTGCGAGGAGGTGCTGGCCCTTGCGCCGGTTGCCGCTTCTGCCGTCCAGAGCAATCCGTTGCTGACGTATGAGGGGCTCAAGGCGCGGCTGCTGAGTCATATCGACGAGGACGAAGATGAGTTTGACCCCGATGAGAACCTCATCGACTACGGTCTGGATTCTGTGCGGATCATGGCCCTGCTCACCGAGTGGCGCGCCGCCGGGGTCGAGCTCGGCTTCGTGGATCTCGCCAAGTTGCCGACCCTCAACGGCTGGTGGCGCCTGATCGAGGCCAGGCTGGCAGCCCAGGCGCTGGAGGTGACCCCATGAACCGCTTCCCCTTGACCATACCTCAGCAGGGGCTCTGGTCCGGACATCTGCTCAACGACGACAAGGCGATGTTCAACACCGCCGAGTGCATCGCCTTCGACGGCAAGGTGGAGGCGGCCGTGCTGGCCGCGGCCCTTGCCAAGGTGGTAGGGGAGTGCGAGGCGCTCAAGGGCCACTTCGAGCAGGACGGCGAGGCGGTCTGCTTCGTCTCGCATGAGCTGCCCCTGGCCTATGAAGAAATCTCCCTCGAGCACGATGACGAGACGCTGGCCCGCGCCTGGGCCTGGGCCGATCTGCGCCGCCCGTTCGAGCTGACCCAAGAGGCACCCTGCCGTTTCGCCCTGCTGCGCGGCCCCGGCCGCGATTATCTCTACAGCTGCGTGCACCACATCGCCCTCGACGGCTTTGGCACCACCTTGCTGTTCCAGCGCATCGCCGAACTGTATGCAGAGGGGCTGGCCGGTGAGATGAACTCCCCATCTCCCTTCGGCTCGTTGGCTGAAGTGCTGGCAGAAGAGGCGAGCCGCGAGCAGAGCGGCAAGAACGACGCCGCCCGCGCCTTCTGGCAGGAGCAGTTGCAAGGCTGGCCCGAGGTGAAGTCCTTTGGCGAGACCCGCGCACCGATTGCCGCCGAATTTAGCCGCGAGAGCCGTCCGCTGCCGGCGGCGCTCTGGCAATCCCTGACCGGCTTTGCCGACGAGCACAAGCTGGGCTGGCCCGATCTGCTGCTGGCCGGCCTCTCTGCTCAGTTGTCGCTGTCGAGCGGCCAGAATAAGACCCTGTTCGGCCTGATGATGATGAACCGCATCGGCTCGGCGTCGCTGACCGTGCCCTGCATGCAGATGAACATTACCCCGCTGGCGCTGACTCTGGGTGAAGAACTGGATCTGGCGGGGGCTGCCGGCGCCGTGGCCAAGGCCAAGCGCGGGGTGCGCAAGCACCAGCACTACCGCTACGAGCTGCTGCGCCGCGACCTTGGCCTGGTGGGGGGCGACAAGCGGCTGTTCGGCCCGCTGGTCAACATCATGCCGTTCGATCACGCTCGCCGCTTCGGGCCGTTATCTGCCCATATTCTCAACATCAGCGCCGGCCCGGTGGAGGATCTCACCATCGAGGTGCAGGTCGGCGTCGATGGCCAGCCACGCCTGGATCTGGACGCCAACCCCGGCTGCTACCAGCAGGCCGATCTGGCGGTCATCGCCGATACCCTGTTTGCCCTGCTGGGACGTTGGCTGGCCGAGCCCGCCCAGACACTGGGGACGCTCAAGGCCGACTGGCTGGCCGAGCAGCGGGCCAGCGCCCTGATCGCCGGCCCCGCCCATGAAGCTCTCCAGGTGCGGCCGGTGCTGGAGGCGCTCTGCCACTTCGCCGCCCAGACCCCGGAGAAGGTAGCGCTGGAGCAGGGAGAGGCCCGCTTCAGCTACGAGGCGCTGCTGGCCCGCTGCGAACAGATGGCGGCCGCCCTGCAGGCCGTAGGCGTCGCCCCCGGCGACAAGGTGGGGGTCATGCTGGCCCGCACTCCCCAGGCCATCTTCGCCCAGCTGGCGGTGCTGCTGGCGGGCGCCGTCTATGTGCCCCTCGACCCTGAGCAGCCGCTGGAGCGCCAGGGCCATATTCTGCGGCTGGGGGAGGTCAAGACCCTGATCACCCAGGCCGAGTACCGCCACAAGCTGGCCAGCCTGTTTGAGGGGCGCACGCTCCTGGCGGGGGATCTGGTGAGCGATAACCGCTTGAACCAGCCGGCCGCCGGCCGCGCCGTCGCCTACCTGATGTTCACCTCGGGCTCGACCGGCCTGCCCAAGGGGGTGGCGGTGAGCCACGGCGCGCTGGATCACTTCGCCGCCGCCGCCCGCTGCCGCTACCACCTGGATGAAGAGGCGCGGATGTTGCAATTCGCCCCCTTCAACTTCGACGCCAGCATCGAGGAGGTGTTCGCCACCTTGAGCGCCGGTGCCACCCTGGTGCTGCGCACCGACGCTCTGCTCGAATCCATGCCCGCCTTTGCGACCGGGGTGGAGCAGATGGGGATCACCCACCTCGATCTGCCCACCGCGTTCTGGAACGAGTGGGTGGTGGCGCTGACGGCGGGTCAGGCCCACATTCCTGCCGGGCTTACCACCGTCATCATCGGCGGCGAGGCGGTCTACCCCGAGCAGCTGGCCCAGTGGCAGCGCCAGGGCCGCTCCGATGTGCGCCTCTTCAACACCTATGGCCCCACCGAAACGACCGTGGTGGTGACCACCCAGGAGCTGCAACAGGAAGATCCGAGCCAGGCCCAGTTGCCCATCGGCCTGCCGTTGCCCGGCATGCAGGCGCTCATTCTGGGGGCGGGGGAGCAACCTGCCGAGGAAGGAGAGCTGGTGTTGCTCGGCCCGCAGCTGGCCAACGGCTATGTGGGGGGCGTGCAAGGGAGCTTCGATACCCTGCGGATCGGTGAGGAGGATCTGCCCGTCTATCGCACCGGCGATCGGGTACGCCTGGTGGCCGGCCGGCTGGTCTACCGCGGTCGGCGCGACAACGAATTCAAGATAAGCGGCTATCGCATCCAGCCCGGCGAGGTGGAGGCCCAGCTGCTGGCTTTGCCGGGGGTGGATGAGGCGTGCGTGCAGGGGGTGAGCATCGGCAGCGTGCGCCGGCTGGTGGCCTTCGTGGCGGGGTCGGAGCGCGACAGCCGGGTCATCAAGGCGCAGCTCGCCAGGGTGCTGCCTGCCGCCATGATCCCCACCGACTATCGCCACTATGACCAGCTGCCCCGCACCGGCTCCAACAAGCTGGATCGCAAGGCCCTGCTGGCCGCCTACCAAGCGGGCGGCGAAGCCCTGACCCTGGGCAGCGAGACCGAGAACCGGGTCGGCGCCATCTGGCAGCAGATCCTGGGGCTCGCCACCATGTCGCCTGCCGACAACTTTTTCGAACTGGGGGGCCAGTCCCTGCAGACCATCCAGATCGTCAACCGGCTCGGCGCCGAGTTCGGGGTGCAGGTCAAGGTCTCCGACGTGTTTGATCACCCTCGCCTGGATGATTTCTGCCGTTTCCTCGACGGCCTGCTTGCCGAGGATGAAGAGAGCGTGGAGATGGTGTGGTGATGAGCAAGATAACGAAGGATCTGCAAAAAATGGCGTTTGATTTCACTGGCAAGCGGGTCTGGGTGACCGGCGCCGGACGCGGTATCGGCCGCGAGGTGGCGACGCAGTTCGTGGCGGCCGGCGCATCCGTGGTGGGGCTGGATCTGGCGTTTCCCGAAGCCGACTACCCCTATGCCACCCGGCTGCTCGATATTGGCGACTCGCAGGCGGTCAACGCCTGCTGCGCAGCGCTGCTGGCGGACGGCGGGCTGGATGTGCTGGTGAACGGGGCCGGGGTGCTGCGCCTCGGCTCCACCGAAACCTTAAGCGATGACGACTGGCATGACTGCATGACGGTCAACGCCAGCGGCGTCTTCTATCTGCTGCGGGCCATGGTGCCCCACTTCAAGGGGCAGCGGCGCGGCGCCATCGTCACCATCGGCTCCAACGCCGCCCATGTGCCGCGCATGCAGATGGCAGCCTATTGCGCCTCCAAGGCGGCGGTCACCAGCCTGACCCAGACGGTGGGGCTGGAGCTGGCCCCCTTCGGCGTGCGCGCCAACCTGGTGTCGCCGGGCTCGACGGATACCCCCATGCTGCGCGGCATGCTGCCAAGCGAGGAGGCCATGGCCCGCACCATTGCCGGACTGCCGGAGCAGTTCAAGCTCGGCATTCCCCTGCGCAAGGTCGCCACCCCGGCGGAGATCGCCCATACCGTCCTCTTCCTGGCCTCGGATCTGGCCAGCCACATCACGCTGCAGGATCTGGTCGTCGACGGCGGCGCCACCCTGAGTGCCTGAGGCTTGAGAAACAGATGAACAATATGATTTTGCTGTTGAAACAGCTGGAACGGCAGGGGGTGAAGCTGGCGCTGAACGACAAGGGCCAGCTTATCTCCCAGTCGAGCAAGGAGGCGGTGACGCCGGCCATCGGCGCCACCATCAAGGCCCACAAGGATGAGCTGGTGCGCTGCCTCGCGGCCCGCGCCGCCTTTGAGGCCCCTATCGCCTCAGAGGGGGCCTTGCAGGGGCCGCTCTCGTCGTCCCAGAGCGGACTCTGGTTTATCGAGCAGTACGAGGAGGCCTCCCACCTCTACAACATGCCGGTCTATTTTCGCGTCAAGGGAGAGCTGGACACGGCGGCACTGGAGTTTGCCTTCGACCACCTGTTTGCCCGCCACCCCAGCATGCGCACCTGCTTCATCAAGGACGAGGCGGGTAGGGGGGCGCAGGAGATCCTGCCCCACACGCCCTTCAAGCTGCAGATTGAGGACGTGAGCGCAGAGCCCGCTGCCGAGCGCGAAGCCTATGTGGCTCGCAGGGTGCGCGAAGAGATAGGCCGCCCCTTCTCCCTGACCCGGGGGGATCTGAGCCGAGTGCACCTTATTCGGCTGGGCAGCCGCGAGCACGTGCTGCTGATCACCCAGCATCACATCATCTCCGACGGCTGGTCGGTCAAGAACATGTTCGCGGATCTCAAGCGCGCCTTTCTTGCCCATCAGAACCGCGAGCCCCTGCAGGTGAGCGAGCTGCCGCTCACCTACATCGACTATGCCCGCTGGTTCAACTCACCGCGTTTTCTCGATTATCACGCCGAGTTCAAGCCGTTCTGGGTCGACCGGCTCGGTGGCAGCCCCGAGGTGCACGGTCTACCGCTCGACAAGCCGCGCCCGGCCCATCAGGACAGCGGCGGCGAGCTGGTCTTCTCCACCATCGACAACGCGCTGTGGGAGAGCTTCAAGCGCCTGTGTCAGCGCCACAGCACCTCCAACTTCATCGGTCTGCACGCCCTGTTTGCATTGCTGATGGTGCGCCAGAGCGGCGAGAAGGAGGTGGTGATCGGCACCCCGCTTGCCTATCGCGAGCGTCACGAGATCGAGTCGCTGGTGGGCTTTTTCGTCAATACCCTGGTGCTGCGCACTCAACTCAGCGGCAAGCCCAGTTTTGTCGACTATCTGCAGCAGTGCCGGGAGGAGGATCTGGCGGCCTTCGATCACCAGCTCTACCGTTTCGAGGCGCTGGCCGAGGCCATCGGCGCCGATCGCACCACCGCCATCAACCCCATCTTCCAGATCATGCTGGTCTATCAGGCCAAGGTGGACTTCAACGATCTCATCCCCGGCTGCCAGCTGGTGGAGGAGACCTCACCTGTGCTGCCGGCCAAGACCGACATCTCGGTCAAGGTGACCGAGCTGATGGACTCCGTCAGGGTGGACTGGCTGTTTGCCACCGCCCTGTTCGAACGAGAGACCATCCATGCCTACGCCGATCGCCTGCTGCACCTGATGCGCGCCGTGGTGGCGGCCCCCGAGACCGACATCTGGCAACTGCCGCTGGAGGCGGGCACCGACCAGGCCGCGATGGCCGCAGAGCTTGCCGACCTGCCGCAAGACTATCCGAGCCGCGACACCCTGCTCTGCCATATCGAGCGGCGCGCTATTCAGTTGTCGGACGCGTTGGCGGTGAGCGACGGCGAGCAATCGTTGACCTATGGCGAGCTGGAGGTGCGTGCCAACCGGCTGGCCCACTGGCTGCAATTCTGCGGCATTACCCCGGGCGCCGCCATCGGCATCCAGGCCAGACGCGATGTCGCCTTCGTCATCGCCCTGCTCGCCTGCTGGAAGGCGGGGGCGGCCTACGTGCCCCTCGATCCTGCCTATCCCGCCGAGCGGCTGGCCCATATCCTTGGCGATGCAGCCATCAGCCTGGTATTGGGGGGCGTGCCGGACCCGCGGCTTGGCGAGGCGCTGGCGGGCACGACTGCCGAATATCACGATCTGCACGGGCTGGCGCTGGACAAGATGCCAGCCAGCACGCCCGCACTACCCCGGGACGCCGCCATGCTGGCCCAGATCATCTACACCTCCGGCAGCACCGGCCTGCCCAAGGGGGTCATGGTGGAGCAGGGCAGCCTGGTCAACCTGATGGCGGATCACGGCGAGCGCATCGCCCTTGGGAAGGGTGGCGCCATGTTCAACTGCATGTCCCTCTCGTTTGATGCCGGTAACATGACCAGCTTACTGCCGCTCTACTGCGGCGCGGCCCTGCACTTTGGCGAGCCGGGCGAGGGGGTGATCAGTGCCGCGATCGCTCGGGGTGCCAGCCATATGATTTTGCCGACCGCCTTGCTCGCGAACCTGCTGCCACCGACGGATCTCGGTTCCCTCAAGGCCATCGGTTTTGGCGGCGAGGCGTGCCCGAGCAGCCTGGTGGAGCGCTGGGGGGAACGGGTGGCGCTTTACAACATGTACGGCCCGACCGAGTGCACCGTCACCGCGCTCTGCGCGCGGCTCACCCCGCGGGCGCCCATCACAATCGGTCGACCGGTCAACCACCTGAAGGCGCTGATCCTGGACGAGGCGGGCAACCCCTGCCCGGTGGGAGTGCCCGGCGAGCTCTGCCTGGCAGGGCTGGGGCTGGCCCGCGGCTACCTCAATCTGCCGGAGCGTACCCAGGAGGCCTTTATCGAGCTGGCGCTGGCGGAACGTACCCATCGCCTCTATCGCACCGGCGATCGGGCCCTGCTGCGCCGCGACGGCAACATCCAGTATCTGGGCCGGATAGACGAGCAGATCAAGCTGCGCGGCTATCGTATCGAACCGGGTGAGATAGAGACCCGGCTTGCCGAATTGTGCCCGGCCATTCGTCAGATCAAGGTGGTGGTGCAGGAGGGACGCCTGCTGGCGTATGCCTGTCTGCAGGCCGGCTCGAGCGAGCCCGATGGCGATGCCTTGCTGCAGCGGGCCGGCGAGTGCCTGCCCGAATACATGGTGCCGGCGCGCCTCTGCTGGCTGCCCGAGATGCCCCTCACCCCCAACGGCAAGCTGGACTTACGCCGCCTGCCCGCCATCGTCTGGCAGCAGAGCAAGGGCGAGCCGCAAAACGAACTGGAGCAGACCGTGCTCGCCATCTGGCAAGGGGTGCTCAAGCAGCCGCTCGGGGTGGAGGATGACTTCTTCCGCTTAGGCGGTGACTCCATCCTCAGCATTCAGCTCACCACCCGGTTGCGGGATGCGGGATTGCACTGCAGCGTGAAGGACGTGTTCGAAGCCAAGACGGTACGCCGCCTCTGCCGCCAGCTCGGCCAGCAGCAGGCGGTCAGCCACAGGAGCGAGCAGGGCAGCCTGACCGGCGAGTTTCCGCTCCACCCCATTCAGCACTGGTTCTTCGAGCAGGGCTTTGCCAGGCCCGGTCACTGGAACCAGGGGGTGATCCTGCGCCTGCCGGCCGGGGTGGACGATGAGGCCCTGCGCGGCTGGCTGAATGCCCTGCGCCAGTACCACGATGCCCTGCGTCTGGCGGTGACCCCGACCGGCCAGCGCTACCTGGCCGAACTGCCATTACCGCCGCTGCCGACCCTGGATGCCGCCAATCTCGACGAGGCCGAACTGCAGGCCCGCCTGACCGAGCTGCAGGGAGAGCTCGACCCTGCCAGCGGCCACACCCTGGCCTGGGCCCGCCTGCGCAATCTCTCTCTGGAGGGTGAGCTTGAGGGCGAGCGCGAGACGGTAGAGGGGCTCTTCCTTGCCTTCCATCACCTGGTGATCGATGCGGTCTCCTGGCGCATTCTGGCCGAAGATCTGGCTCGGGTGAGCAGGGGCGAGCCGTTGCCCGCCAAGGGCAGCAGCTATCGCCAGTGGGGCGAGGGGCTCGCGGCCTATGCCAAACGGGAAGAGGATCAGCTTGGCTTCTGGCTGGCGCAGGGGGAAGGCAGCCAGGGTCACCTGCTGGAAGCAGCGCGCGCCGCCGATGGCCGCGCCGCAGCCAGCCTGCTGCAACTGAGTCAGGAGACCACGGCTCGTCTCATCGACACCGCCAACCAGGCCTACTTCACCCGTGTGCCCGACCTGCTGCTGGCAGCCCTGGCCCGTACCCTGAGCGAGCAGGGTTACGGCAGCCGTCACTGCGTGATGCTGGAAGGGCATGGCCGTGAGGCCATCGATGCGGAACTGGACGTGAGCCGTACCCTCGGCTGGTTCACCAGCACCTACCCGCTGGCGCTGGCGGATACCGGAGCGTGGGATGCGCTGGTGTGCGCCACCAAGGAGCAGCTGCGCGCCGTGCCGGACAAGGGGGTGGGCTTCAACGCCCTGCGACTGCACCACACCCGTGGCTGGGCACTGCCCGAAGCCCTGATCGTCTTCAACTACCTGGGGGTCAGCCATCAGGGCGAGGCCGCTCAGCCTTGGCAGCCTCTGCCGCTGGCACCGGGGGCCCCCACGTCCCCTGACAATCTGCCGCGGGAGCTGGTCAGCTTGCACGGTGGCGTGTTTGATGGCCGCCTCACCCTGCGCCAGGTGGGCGCCCTCAACCAGCAGGCGAGCGACGCCCTGATGGCAAGGCTGGCGGACAACCTGACGGCGCTGGTGGAGCACTGCTGCAACCTGAAGGTTCCGCGCCATACCCCGAGCGACTTCCCGGGGCTTGGCCTCTCGCAAGCCGCGCTCGATCGGGTGCTGGCCGGGCGCGAGGTGGAGACCCTGCTGCCCATGACCTCGCTTCAGCAGAGCATGTTCCATCACAGGGCGCTGCTGCCCCGGGATCACGCCTATCACCTGCAGACCGAGATGGACTATCACCAGCAGCTGGACGTGGCGGTCTATCGTCAGGCCTGGCAGGGACAGATCGCTCGCTGGCCGGCCCTTCGCAGCGAGCTGGTACTGGCTGACGGGGTCGCGCTGCAGCGCATCCTCAAGCACGCCGAGTTGCCATTCCACTATGAGGACTTGTCTGATGTGGGAAATGCAGAGGCTCGGGTCCAGGCCTATCGCGAGCAGGATCTGGCCCGCCCGATCCTGCTCGAGCAGGCGCCCCTGCTGCGGCTTGCCTGCTTCAAATTGGCCCCCGATCACCACAAGGTTGTCTTCAGCGCCCATCACGGCGTGCTGGATGGCTGGAGCGGCCCCGTGTTGCTGGGGTCCTTGCATCGCGCCTATCAGGCGCTGATGAACGGCCTGCTGCCGCAGGGCGAGCCGGATACCGCCTGGCTCGAGTTTGGCCGCCATATCGCCAGCCAAGCCCGCAGCGCCGAGACCTACTGGCAGGGGCGGGAGGAGCTGCTAACAAAGCCTAACGATCTCGCCTGCCTGTTCGGGGTGACGCTGGACGCTGGCGCAAGCGGGCGCCATACCCAGCAGCGACCGGCGGTGTGCGCCACGGTGCTGCCGACCGAGGTGGCGACCTTGCTCGCCCATCGTGCCCGCGACCTTGGCGTGACCGCGGGCCTGTTGGCCCAATATGCCTGGCACCGTCTGCTGGCACGCCGCTCTGGCGATGCCGTCACCCTGGTGGGCAACGTGACCCCGGGCCGGGATTACCCCATCGAGGGGATCACTGCGAGCGTCGGGCTCTACATCAACAGCCTGCCGTTGGCCCTGGCGTGGCACACCGAGCTGACCCTGGCCGAGCATATCGCCCGGTTGCAGACCGACCTGATGGCGCTCAATGAGCACGGCACCCAGTCGCTGGCGGCACTGACCAAAGGCCGGTCGCGTCTGTTCCAGAGTCTGTTCGTGTTTGAAAACTACCCCATGCCGTCGGCCCCTGTCGCTCCCGAACCTCACCAGCTGGTGCCGCGCTTTGGCACCGTGGTGGAGAAGGTGGAGCTTCCTCTCTCCTTGGTGGTCAGCAGCCGGGGTGAGACGCTCCAGCTGCGCCTCGAGTTCGACGGCGAGCAGATCCCCGAGGCCCGGGCCGAAGCGGTGCTGGCTGACTGGCTGGCCGAGCTCGGCTGGCTGGCGCAGGCGGATCTGGGCCAGCCGGCCAGCGTGGCGGCGGTACAGTCCCCGGTGATGCCGCTGGTGGTCGCCACCAGGGCGGAGCCCAGCCTGGCTCAGCCGCCGGCCGAGGCCCGCGTGCTGGTGGCCCTGTGGGAGCGTCTGTGCGGCGTGCCCGGCATCTGGCAGCAGACCCTGTGTGAACTCGGGGTGGATTCGGTGCAGCAGCTCGCCCTGCTGGCGGCCCTCAACGAGGCGTTTGGCCAGGAGCGGGCGCCGCTCACCCTGCAGACCCTCAAGGCCCATCCATCCCCCAGCCGGCTCTATCGGCACTGGCTGGTGTGCCAAACGGAGGCCGCGCTATGACGGTGACCATCAAGCATAAGGCTC
This sequence comes from Aeromonas sp. s9, assembly GCF_040907765.1. Classification (NCBI taxonomy): domain Bacteria; kingdom Pseudomonadati; phylum Pseudomonadota; class Gammaproteobacteria; order Aeromonadales; family Aeromonadaceae; genus Aeromonas; species Aeromonas sp. s9. Next base: position 21,947 of record NZ_JBFOCK010000096.1, on the reverse strand, counting down.
AACTCGTGCAAACCCGGCCCGCCCCCCGTGAGGGGGCGGCCAACCTGGGCGCGCGGCTGGCGGCCTGTCTGGCCGCCAGCCCGCTGGCCCCCGCCATCCGTATGGGCGGGGAGGGTATCGGTGAGGGCGGATCAGATGAGCAGTGGCTCAGCTACGGCGCGCTCAATGCCAGGGTCGGCGAGATTGCCGCCCGATTGCAGGGTCTGGCGGTGGGGGAGCGGGTCGGCCTCTATCTCCCCCGCAGCCCGGATCTGGTGGCCAGCCTGCTGGCCTGCCTGCGGCTCGGTCTCACCTTCGTGCCCCTTGAGCCGGATTTTCCGGTGGAGCGGCTGCAGGGGATCGCCCGCCAGGCGCGCCTGTCGGCGGTGATCTGCGATGGAGATCGATCGGTGCCCGCTTTCGGCTGTCCGCTGCGTACCCTCGATGGGCCGGCAGCGGCAGGGCATGTTTCCTGGCCCCAGGTGGATGACGCCCTGGCCGCCTACATGATGTTCACCTCGGGCTCCACCGGCGAGCCCAAGGGGGTGGTCATCAGCCGGCGGGCCCTGCTCTGCTTCCTCGATGGGATCCGCGAGCGGCTCGGGCTCTCACATGGCTGCCACTGGCTCTTCATCACCACTCCGGCCTTTGACATCTCCCTGCTGGAGATGCTGGGGCCGCTCTGGGGCGGTGGCCGGCTGACGGTGGCTGGCGGTGAGCACAACAAGGATCCCCTGGGGATGCTGGCCCTGCTCGAGGCCGACTCCTCCATCAACTGGCTGCAGGCCACCCCGGCCTGCTGGCGCATGCTGCTCAAGGCCGGTTGGCAGGGGCGCAATACCCTCACCGCCCTGTGCGGCGGCGAGGCGCTGGACTCAGGGTTGGCCGAGCAGCTCTGTGCCCGCACCCGGCGACTGTGGAACTGCTACGGGCCGACCGAGGCCACCGTCTGGTCCCTGGTGAGCGAGGTGCGCTGGCCACCGACTGATGGCCAGATCACCATCAGCCACAGCCTGCCCGGCTATCGGCACTGGGTGCTGGACGAGGCGGGGCAGCCGGTGGCAGAGGGAGAGTGTGGCGAGCTCTGCATCGAGAGCCCGGCCCTGTGCGAGGGGTACTGGCGCAAGCCGGCCTTGACCAGCGCCGCCTTCCTGCGCCTTGCCACCCATCGCCTCTATCGCACCGGCGATCGGGTGCGCCTCCTTGGGGCGGACCGCTTCCTCTATCTGGGACGGCGCGACGATCAGATCAAGCTGCGGGGCTTTCGCATCGAGCTCGGGGAGGTGGAGGCGGGGCTGCGCCGCCAGGCCGGGGTGCAGGAAGCGGCGGTGCGTCTGGTGGGTGAGGGGGACGAGGCCATGCTGGTGGGCTACGTGGAGGCGAAAAGCGGGGTGACTCTCAATCGCCTCGCCCTGCGCAAGGGGCTGCAGGCGACGCTGCCTCACTACATGGTGCCGGCGCGGCTCATCCTGCTGGATGCCCTGCCCAAGACCGGCAGTGGCAAGCTCGACAGAAAGGCGCTGCCATTACCGGTGTGACAAAGTGCTTGCAGGCTCGATGCCTCAACAACAGGGTGCTGGCACGGATCCTCTTGCTGGATGCCCTGCCCAAGACTGGCAGCGGCAAACTGGACAGAAAGGCGCTGCCATTGCCCGAGTAGGCGGCCTTGCCGGACGGTAAGAGCGATGGATAAAAAAGAAGCCTGCATCATGCGGGCTTCTTGTTGGCTGTAAACCGAGGGGGCTTAGTGAGCGATGGGGGCGGCATCCGGTTTGGTGAGCAGGCGCTCGACGTCGTCGATCACCTTGAGGGCCGCCTGGGGGCCGCCGGTGGAGGTCCAGAGCGACCCGTCGACGGCGCCGAAGCGCTTGCCCTTGATGGCGCCGAGCTGCTGGAAGGCCGGGGTCTGCTCGGCCTGCTTCATGGCATCCACCGCATCCCCGCTGGTGCTGAGGGTGCCGATCACCAGCCAGTCACCGTCCAGCAGGTTGAGGGATTCGAGGCTCAGGGCCGGGGAGTGGGGGCTCTTGTCGCCAATCTGGTGGGAGGGGCGGGTGAGCCCCATCTCGGTGACCACGCTGCTGGCAAAGGTGCCGCCGTGCATGTAGCTCGGCCCCTTGGGGTTCCAGCGCACTATGCTCATCTGTTCCCCCTGATGCTGGGCAAGCTTGCTGCGGGCCTCTGCCAGGCGGGCCTCATACCGGGTGAGGAACGCCTTGGCCTCGGCCCCCCGGTTCATCGCGTCGGCGCTGCGACCGAACACGGTTTTCCAGGGCTCGCCCCAGTTGCCGGTGACGACGGTAGGGGCGATCTCCTTGAGCAGGGCCAGGAGCTCGGGCTTGGTCTGGCCGGTGAGGATGAGGTCCGGCTCCAGATCGATGAGGGTCTCCAGATTGGGGTTGTCCAGATCCCCGACCACGGCGATCTCCTTGCCCGCCTTGTCCAGCAGATAGCGGGGCAGGGTGGACTGGCCGCGCCCATTGACGGTGCCCACCGGCTGCACCCCCAGAGTCAGGGCGCTGTCGAGATCGAGTTCGCTCAACACGACGACCCGCCGGGGCGAATCGGGGACGCTCTGGGGCTGGCCGTTGGCATCGATGACCTGGCGGCTGCCCGCCTGGGCCTGGAAGCCCGTCAGGCTGGCCAGCATGAGCAAGGTGGCCAGCGGGGAGAAGATCTTCATGGTGACATCCTTATGGGTGAAATCGGTGGGCCGGAGTCTGTGGAAAGTGCCTGAGAGCCGCCCGGCCAGCCCCGAATGGGCGGGGACATGCTACCACAAAGCAAGTGAGAAGCGTTGTCATTTGTATTTGTGGCATGACCTCGGCTTGCTTTGGTACCATCGCAGGCCCCTGTCAGGAGCCTTGCATGTTGCCTCGTTGTCCCTCACTCGATGGATCCTTTGTCCGTCAATTCGATGCCTTGTGCCTGCCGGGCCTGGAGACGCTGTCTCTTCATCGGGTCAGTTTTGATCCCGCCGCCTTCTCGCCGGAGTGCTTTGGGGCCCAGGGCATCATCCTGCCTGCTTCATTGCAGGGGGCTGCCCCCAAGCGCCTCGGGGAGTTTCTGGCAGGGCGTCTCGCAGCCCGTGAGGCCCTGCGTCCCTTCGGTCTTGCAGGATGCAGCGTGGCCATCGGAGCGGCCCGGGAGCCACTCTGGCCTGAAGGGGTGGAGGGGAGCATCAGCCACAGCCGGCTGGCGGGAGAGGGGGTGGCCCTGTGTGCGGTGCGTCCGGGCCAGGAGGGAATCGGGCTGGATCTGGAGGCCTGGCTCGATGGCGACCAAGGGGCGAAGCTCTGGCCCGGCATCATGGATGGGGAGGAGTGGGGACGGCTGGAGGCGGGGGTTCACGACGCCCAGCTGAGCCTGGCAGAGGGCGTGACCCTGGTGTTTTCCGCCAAGGAGAGCCTCTTCAAGGGGCTCTATCCCCGGGTGGGGCGCTACTTTGACTTTCTCGATGCCCGCTGGCTCGCCATGACGGCGCAGACTCTCACCCTGGAGCTCAAATGCCCGCTGACACCGACCCTGCCAGCTGGCTGGCGCTGCACCCTGCACTGGCAAGCCCTGCCGGGGGGCGTGCTCACCGTCTTGTTGCTGTGAGCACGATGCCAGCGCCCGGATAACGCCAGCGCAAAGCCCAGAGAAAGAAACCGCCATCAGGCGGTTTCTTTCTCTGGGACAGGGTATGGCTCAGGCCGGCACGCCATGGTCGGCGCGCAGGCGAGGCGCTTCGTCAGCGCGTCGGCGGGGCACGATGACAGGGGCCCCGTCGCCGGGGGCGTGCAGTATGTCCACATCGGTTTGGTAGAGGCGATCGATGAGGGGCTTGGTCACCACCTCCCGGGCCGGGCCCATGGCCTGGATGGCGCCATCCCCCAGGGCAATCAGCTCGTCGCAGTAGCGGGCGGCGGTGGCGAGATCGTGGATGACGATAAGCACCGTCTTGCCCTCGGCGGCGACCCGATGGATGGCCTCCATCACCTCGGTCTGGTGGCCGATGTCCAGCGCGCTGGTGGGCTCGTCCAGCAAGATGATGTCCGCATCCTGTGCCAGCACCATGGCGAGCCACACCCGCTGGGCCTGACCGCCGGACAGCGAACTGGCGCTCTGGTGCCAGATGGCATCGAGCTGCATCCGCTCCCGGGCCCAGTCCACCATGCGAGCATCTTCCTCGCTCCACTGATTGAACCAGCCCTGATGGGGATGGCGGCCATATTGCACCAGCTGCTCCACCAGGATACCGGGGGGGACCAGGGGACGTTGGGGCAGATAGGCGAGTTCCCGAGCCAGGGCTTTGGCGCCATAGGCACCGAGTGGCTTCTCCTTGAGCAGGATCTCCCCGGACCGGGGTTGCTCCTGTCCCGCAAGGAGCTTGAGCAGCGTGGATTTGCCGCCGCCGTTGGGGCCGACGATCCCCACCAGCTTGCCCCGGGGGAGGGAGAAGGAGATCTCCTTGAAGATGGTCTTTTGCGGGTAGCCGAACTGGAGTCGGTTCACGGTGAGCGTCATCGGGCGGCCCTCGGTCTGTATTGAAAATGGATGAATGCCATGGTCAGTCGGCCTTCTGGCGATCTTTGAGCAGGATGAAGAGCAGCAGCAGGCCGCCGAGAATGCGGGTCATGATGCCGGTAGCCACTTCGTGGGGGCTGGCCAGCACCCGCACCAGGGTGTCACTGGCGAGCAGCATCAGGGCGCCGCACAGGGCGGCAATCCAGAGCGGCACGATGCGATCCCGGCTGAGCCAGGAGGCAAGGATGGGGGCCGCCATGGCGATGAAGACCACGGGGCCGCCGATGGCGGTGCCAAGGGCTGCGACTATGATGGCCTGGGCCAGCACCCCGAGCTGGACCCGGTTCACGTTGACCCCGAGAGTACGGGCGGTGATCGGTCCCAGGCGCAGCACGCCGAGGGAGCGGGAGAGACAGACAGTCCAGGGGCAGATGAGCAGTAGCAGCAGGCTTACCGGCAGCAGGGTGCCATAGCCCTGACCGACGAAGTTGCCCATGTTCCACAGATAGAGGCTGGTGAGGTGCACCAGGGACTGGGTGGACATGACGAACTGGCCGAGGGCGTTCATCAGCTCCGAGACCCCGATGCCGATCACCACGAACAGGTAGCCCTGCTCCCCCGGCTTGTTGCACAGGGCATAGAGCACGGCGGCGGCAAACAGGGCGCCGAAGGGGGCGGCCCACCAGGGCCAGGTGCCCAGGGTCAGATAGAGAGAGAAGATGATGATGGCCAGGGATGCCCCCTCGTTGACCCCGATCATGTCCGGGGTGGCGAGGCGGTTGCGCACCAGGGTCTGCACCAGGCAGCCCGAGAGTCCCATGGCGGCGCCGGCCACCAGCACCGCCAACAGGCGCGGCAGTCGGATCTTGAAGACGGTTACCTGATCGAGTCGGCTTCCCTCCCCGAGCAGGGTCTGGATCACCCCCATCATGGTGATCTTGCCGGACCCCAGGGTGAGGGCCAGCAGGGAGAGCAGGGTGAGGGCGACCAGGAGCCCCAGGGTGATGAGCCAGGCGCGGCGGTGCAGCAACAGGGTGTGGCTGCCAAGGCGAAGGCAGAGGGTGCCGCTCGGGAGTGAGAGAGAGTTCTTCATGGGCGTGGCACCTTATTTGACGGCCAGCAGGGAGCGGAAGCCGCCGCTGCGCACCACCAGGATGAGCACGGGCGCCCCGATGAGCGCCAGAATGACGCCGTTGGGCAGCTCGTAGGGCTGGATAAGCCAGCGGGCCAGCACATCGGCACCGAGCAGAAAGAGCACCCCGAACAGGGCGGAGAAGCGCACCTGGATGGCGAGGCGAACCGGCTCCACCAGGCGGGCGCAGTAGGCGGCGAGGAAGCCGACAAAGCCGATGGGACCGGCGATGGCGATGGCGCAGGCGGTGAAGAGCGTTGCGGCCAAGAGCACGCCGACCCGCACCCGGGTGGGGCGGATGCCGAGGGCCCTGGACTGGTGATCCCCCATCTGCATCAGGGTGAGAGGGCGACAGAGCGCCAGGGTCAGCAGCAGGGCGGCCAGGGCAAAGGGGACCACGGTGAGTACCGCTTCCAGACTGGAGGCGGCAAGGGACCCTAAGTTCCAGAAGCGGAACTGCTCCAGCACCACCCGGTTGGAGAGCAGCAGGAAGTTGGAAAGACCGCCGAAGGTGGCGGAGAGGGCGACCCCTACCAGGATGAGCTTGAGGGGGTTGGAGCGCCCCACCATGAGGCCGAGGCCCAGCACGATGAGGTTGCCGAGCAGGGCCCCCATGCCGGACCAGAGCAGATACCCGTAGGCGGATTCGACGCCAAACCAGGTGAGGCCGATCACCAGAGCAAAGACGGCGCCGGCATTGACCCCGAGCAGGCCGGGTTCGGCCAGAGGGTTGCGGGTGGCACTTTGCAGCATGGAAGCCGCCAGGGAGAGTGACGCCCCCACCACCAGGGCTGCCAGGGTGCGTGGCAGGCGCAGGGTATGGACTATCATGGCGAGCTTTTCATCGGCCACGAAGGCGGGATCGCCCATCAGGAAACCGGCGACCTCGCGGCCACCATAGACACCGGCCCCAGTGGCCAGTGACAGACAAATCAGCAGGAAGAGGAGCAGCACGCCGAGCCAGAACAGCCGAGCTTGGTATCTGAGCACTCAATGACTCCTTGAATTCGGGGAGGCAGAAACGCAAAAAGGGAGCCCCGCGACCGGGGCTCCCGCATACAGGATGGATTACAGCTTGTAATCGACCCCTGCGTAGACGGTACGACCTTCCAGGATGAAGTCGGCGTCGGTCGCCACCTCGTCACGCTGGGTGTTGGTGAGGTTGGTGATGCCGAGTTTGAAGTCCAGGGCCGGCGTGACGGTCCACTTGGTGTTCACGTCCAGGGTCTGGTAGTGCTTGGAGGTGAATGCCTGGGCGTTGCGAGCCGGCACCTTGATCACCTGGCTGCCGACATACTGCCAGGCCAGGTTGGCGCTGACCACGTCGCTCGCCTTCCAGTCCAGGCCGATGTTGCCGGTGTGATCCGGGGTCTTGGCCAGATCGTCACCCGTGCTCTTGTCTTCGGAGTCCAGCAGGGTCAGGTTGCCGGTCAGCTGCACGTTGTCCAGCACGTCGAACCAGCCGGTCAGCTCCAGCCCCTTGATGCGGGCCTTCTTGACGTTGAGGTAGGTCATGACGGTCGGACGGTAGCCCGGGCCCCACTGATCGCTCTGGATCAGATCCTCGATCTCGTTGTGGAAGCCGGTCACGCCTGCGCCGAAGCGATCGGCGTTGTAGGCGGTGCCAAGCTCGTAGCTGACGGAGGTTTCCGGCTTCAGATCCGGGTTGCCTATCACCTTGCAGGCGCCGCGGCAGGCGGTGGTGGCGAACCCTTCGCTGGACTGGGCCAGGGTCGGGGCCTTGAACGCCTTGCCGGCGCCCCCCTTGATCACCCACTCGTCACTCAGGGAGTAGAGGGCGTAGGCACGGGGGCTGAACTCGTTGCCATAGGTCTCGTGGTGATCCAGACGGCCGGAGAGCGTCAGGGCCAGATCCCCAAAGCCGAACTCGTCTTGCAGGTAGAGAGCGCTCTGGCTCGCATCCACGCTGCCGTTCTGGATGCTGCGGCTGTGCTCCAGCTCGGTCTTGCGGAACTCTGCACCCGAGGTCAGCAGGTGATCCCCGAGGTAGCCGCTCAACTGGCCATCCACCGTGTTGTTGGTCTGGGTGATGTCGGCGGCGCCACCGTTGAGCTGGGAGTCATCCATCAGATCGGTCTGCTCGAAGTAGTAACGAGCGCGGCTGTCGAAGTGTTCCCAACGGCCGTTGTGGGTCAGCCCCAGGCTCAGGCGATCGAGTTTCTGCACGTTGTGGGGAGTGGCCGGTGCGGTCGGGGCACGGGGCACGTTGTTGAAGTAGCTGTCCATGTCGTTCTGGTTGTAACCCAGATCGAAGTCGATGTCCTGGTTGTCGGCCACCAGCCACTTCAGGCTGGAGAGCACGTTGACCACTTCCCGTTTCTCCAGGGCGTCGGCATCCGGGTTGTTGGACTGATCGCTCTTCCAGCGATCCCGCTGATAGCCTTCCACCACCACGCTGCCCAGCAGCTTGTTGTCGATCAGGGCGCCGGAGACGAAGGCGCTACCCTGGTTGGCATCCCCGCCATCCCCCTTGGTGGGCATGGTGTGGGTGTAGCCGACGGCCGCTTCGGTGTTCTCCTTGGCCTGGCGCAGGATCACGTTGACCACGCCGCCGAGGGCATCGGCCCCGTACAGGGAGGAGACGGGACCGCGGATCACCTCGATGCGCTCGATGGCGGCCATGGGGATGGAGCTTAAGTCGAAGTCGTTGCCAAAGGAGCTGCCCAGGGTCTCGCGGGCGTTGACCCGCTTGCCGTTGACCAGCAGCAGGGTGTAGTCACCGCCCATGCCGCGGATCTTGATCTCGTTGCGACCCGTGGGGTTGGTGCCGATGATGTTGACACCGGGCACGTGCTTGAGGGCATCGCCGATGTTGTTGACGTTCATCTTGTCCAGATCGGCGCGGGTGACCACGGAGACGCTGGCCGGGGCGGTCAGCTCGGTGTGCTTGGTCTGGGTGGCGGTGACCACCACCGTCTCGTTGGCCTTGACGGACTCGGCCTGGGCCAGGCCCGGTACGGCCAGCAGACCAAGGGAGAGCAGAATGGGGTTCAGTTTAAAGAGGCCGTGCTGCAACTGCATTGTCAAAAACTCCATGGATATAACTGAGGTTATGGGGTCCGGATTCTTCTGATCCGGTGCTCACTGACTTCCTTGTCTGGCGGTGCCAGAGGCAGGATTATTGTTATCTCTTGTGCGCTTCAGGCCCCGGATGAGGAACCAGACACCGGCGCAGGCCACCAGGGTGCACGCAATGTTGATCCAGGCCAGGGTGGGGAAACCGTGCAGGGCGCCCCCCTCGTCGGAGACCAGATATCTGGCAGAGAGCAGGCTGCCTAGGCCCGCCGCCACATTGGTGACCGAGCCCTGGAAAGACATGAAGGCGGCGCGCTGATGGGGGGCCGGAATGGCCGCCGTGACCGCGAGGGTGGTGCTGGCACGGGCGGAGCTCAGGGCCATGAAGAGGGTAAACAGCAGATAGAGAGGCAGGCCTGCCGGCAAGGCAAAGCCCACCAGGGTGATCAGGGCCAGGGCCAGGCTGGTGAGCAGGGTGGCGCCCTGGGCGCGGCCCTGATCGATCCAGCCGCCGCACAGGCGCATGGTGGCCATGCTGGCAAGGCCGCCGCACAGATAGAGGCTGGCGATCTGCTCGCGCGGGAAACCCAGGTTGAACTGGAAGTAGTTGGCAAAGTGCGGAATGAGCAGGAAGTGGCCGAACATCTGCAGGCAGAGGATGAAAAGGGCTCCCAGGCAGAGCGGTGACCCCAGCAACTGGCGCATCCCCTGGCCTGCCGGGGCCCGGTTGACCGGCAGGGACGGCAGCCAGATGGCACACAGTAGGGCCAGCAGCAGGCCGCCAGCACCAAACAAGAGGAAGGGGCTCTGCCAGCCAGACCACTGGGCCAGCACGAGGGCTGCGGGCACGATCAGAATGGCGGCCAGGGAAAACGCCATGCCCACGTAGGCGAGACGGCGGCCCCGCTCGGCGGGCGGTACCAGATCCAGCACCGCCGCCATCAGGATGGCCCCAAGGGGGCCGGCCACGCAGCCGGACAGGATAAAGAGCAGCAGCAGGGTCTGGCTATCCTCGGCCAGGGTGCAAGCCATCAAGAGCAGGAAGCGCAGGACCAGCAGTACCAGCAGGGCGGGTTTGCGGTTGACCCGATCGAGCCAGGGGGCGGCCAGGAGGCCCAGCAGGGCGGCTCCCAGGGTGGCGCCGCCGCTGAAGTAACCTGTCTGCTCCGGCAGCATCCCCAGACGGGTTACCAGTTCCGGGCCAAGGGGCATCACCATCATCATGCAGCCCATGGAGAGCATGTTGATGAGCAGCGCCAGGTGGATGGCGGCAGGGGTGGATGCGACGGATTCTGGCTTCATCAGAGGCTGACTCGAAAAAATGAGTCCGAATTGTATCCGAGGGTTTTTGTTGTGACAACAAATGATAACCATTTTTATTTGTATTGATTGGTATCTTAACGAGTCTTTATCAGGTGCCTCTGTGTGGGGTTGCATACTAGGCCCGTTGCAATCGGGGCGCCATGGACCATGATGGCAGGAAGCGAGAGGGTGGCGGTGAACGCCGGGAGGAGAAGATGCGCACTGGATCAGGGTATTGGGGGCTGGGGTGCTGCCTGTTGCTGGCATTGCCCCTGAGGGCCGAAGTGAAGGTCATACCGGTATTCGAAGCGGATGCCGCGGTGCAGACGCTCAAGGAGATCTACCCGGATCTTGGGGTGAGCGCCATGGGCAACCAGCTGGTACTGAGCGGAACCCCCGCCCAGTTGCAGGAGGCCGAGCGTACCCTGGCGCAAGTGAACCAGCCGCCCCAAAGCCTGCTCATCGAGTGGCGGGTGGATGGCGCCTCCAGCAGTCAGCAGGCCGGAGTGGGGCTGGGCCTGGATGCCAAACGGCAGTGGCTGCTGGAGGGGGATGCCCGGCACTATGAACGCAGCCAGAGTGACAACTGGCAGGTGCGTGGCCTCTCCGGACGGCCCGTGTTGTTGCAGATGGGGTCCTATCAGCCGGTGACCTTTTACCAGTGGCAGGGGGGAAGGGTGGTGGGCATGATGCCGCTGATGAACGGTCTCTACGCCACCGCGACCCTGATAGGGGACAGGGTGCAGGTGGCCCTCAGCAGTGAACAGGCAAGAGTGGAGCGAGGCAACATACACACCGGCCAGAGTGCCACCGAGGTGAGCGGCGCCCCGGGCCAGTGGCTGACGGTGGGGGAGCTTTCCACAACCCAAGGCAGCCGGGAGGCCGCGATCGCCAATCCATCAGGCATGGGCGGGGCCAGCGGCAGCGAACGCCAGACTCTGCAGATCCGGGTCACGCGCCAGTGAACCAGCCTGTCAGTGGGGCTGATCCAGAGCGTAATCCCGCAACTGGCGGCTTCTTAGCAGATACCAGAGCGCCCAGAGGCTGGCGATGAGCACCAGGGCGGTGGGCCAGTTGAACGACCACTGCTGCAGATTGAGGCTGTGCAGTTGCATCACTAGGCCGCTCGCGGTGGAGCAAAGCAGCAGAGCGCGGCTGTGGCGTCTGAGCCAGGCTCTGGCACTGTGGGTCTGGCGATGGGTGCCGCCGCAGGCGAGCAGCGCCAGCATGGCGGGCACGTCCGTCAGCAGGCTGATATAGAGGGTGAGCTTGTCCGGGTAGAAGAGGGTCAGGATGGCGCTGCCACTCTCCCGGGTGACCCCCGCCATCAGAAACAGCCAGACCGAGCGGGTCAGCAAGAGGGCGATGGGCCAGAACCAGAGCGGGGGGCGCAATTGGCCGTGATCGTCGTAACGGTGTTCGGGGTAGAGGGTCATGGTGGACCGGTATCCATTCATGCAGTGCGAGTGATGAAGGGGATATGGGGCACAGGGCAGGCCATTGCAAGGCCGGCAACGGCCGGGAATTAATCGGGGGGCCAGGCCCCCCAATCCGCAGTCTTTAGTTGCCGGGTTCCGGCGTCACAGCCAGCCTTTTCGCTTGAAGAAGAGACCGGTGCCCAGCGATGACATCACCATCAGCACCAGGGAGAGGGGGTAGCCGTATTCCCAAGCGAGCTCCGGCATGCGGCCGAAGTTCATGCCGTAGATGCTGGCGATAAGCGTCGGCGGCAGGAAGATCACCGCGGCTACCGAGAAAATCTTGATCACCTTGTTCTGCTCCAGATTGGTCACCCCCATGGAGGCCTCCAGCTGGAAGTTGATCTTGTCGAACAGAAACTGGGTATGGGGCAGCAGGGATTCCACGTCGTGCAGCATCTCGTCGATCCACTTGTTCTGCTCTCCCGTCATGCGCTGGCGCAGACTGCGTTTGAGGAAGCGCAGGGCGCGGCGGGTATCGTGCAGGGAGAGACGGATCTGGCCGTTGGCCTCTTCCTGGGCCATCAGCTCCTTGAGCATGGGGTTGATCTGGTCCGGCTCGAAGATCTGATCGGCGGTGTTCTCCAGGGTCTTGTACCCATCCTCGATCAGGTCTGAGAGGTACTCCACCTTGAGGTTCTGCACCTCCAGCAGGATGTCGAGGGCATCTTCGACCTCCAGTCTGTCCTGACGCATGTAGTGGCGCAGCAAACGCACCAGGCCGATGTCATCCTCGCGGATGCTGATCAGCAGGTTGTTGCGCAAGGTAAAAGAGACGTGCACACCCTTGGTGTCGCGACCGATGCGCTGGGGAAACAGGGAGTGGATGTGCAGACCGTCGGTGTCCCAGTAGAAGCGGGCGGATGCCTCGATGTCATCGAGCTCCTCCTTGTCCGGCACCTCCTCCAGGAACAGGCCCGTCAACCATTCTCGCTCCGCTGTGTCCGGCTTGTAGGCATCCAGCCAGACGGTGTTGTCGGGAACGATGTCATCCGGCCCGAGCGTGACTATGTCCAGCACCTTGTTGTTGAGAATGTAGGCGGTGATCATCTGTCCCCCCTTAAGAAGTCATGGGTAATCAGGGATGGTTGCACAGGTTCATGCGGCCTTAGATCGCACGGAAAGCGATCCCATGAAATAGCATAACGAGGCCGATGGACAACCTGAATGCGGCGAACTATACAGGGGCGGGACCCGCTTGTCAGGGCCTATTCATCAGGGGTTCAGCCTGTTCGCTCAAAAAATCGGCGAGGTCGGATCAGCCGTGGCGACCCCGATGCGGGCGATCCCGGCGTCGCCTTCTTTGTTCGCCCTGGTGTGGGGGAGGGCCCGGGCTCACCGGCGGGAATGGCGGGTTGCTGGTCGCCCTGCGACAGCCCCCGGCCAAGCGCAGGAAACGGTCTCCGGGCGGTGTTCCGGGGCTGCGTCTCCTTGTTATCTGCTCTGGTGTGCGTGGGCAAGCCTGTTACAGATTGGGATAGTTGGGGCCCGAGCCGCCCTGGGGCGGCGTCCAGACGATATTCTGGCTGGGATCCTTGATGTCGCAGGTTTTGCAGTGAATGCAGTTGGCGGCGTTGATCTGCAGCCTTGGCCGGGTATCCCCATCAAGGATCTCGAACACCCCCGCCGGGCAGTAGCGCTGGGCGGGTTCGGCCCAGGTGGGCAGGTTGACCTCGACCGGAATGCGCGCGTCCTGAAGGGTCAGGTGACAGGGTTGATCCTCGTCGTGGCTGGTGCTGGCCAGATAGACGGAAGAGAGCTTGTCGAAGCTGAGCTTGCCGTCGGGTTTGGGGTAGTCGATGGGCTGGCAACGGCTGGCCAGGCGCAGCTGGCGGTAATCCGGCTCCTTGTCCAGCAGAGTAAAAGGAGAGGTCAAGGCAAAGAGTCGCTGCTCCAGCCAGTTGAAGGCGCCGCCGAGCCAGGGGCCGAAGCGGTGCAGGGCGGCCCCGACGTTGCGGGCCCTCTTCAGTTCCCGGGTCAGCCAGCTTTGCAGCAGCGCGTCCTGAAACTCGGCCAGATCCCGTCCCCCTTCATCCCCTCCTCGCAGTGCCATGGCGACCGTCGCGGCCGCCACCATGCCGGACTTCATGGCAGTGTGGATCCCCTTGATGCGGGAGAAGTCCAGGGTGCCCGCGTCACAACCGATGAGCAGACCGCCGGGAAAGTGCATGCGCGGCAATGAGTGCCAGCCCCCCTTGGTGATGGCCCGCGCGCCGTAGCTGATGCGCTCGCCCCCCTGCAACGTTGCCGCGATGAGGGGGTGGTGCTTGAGACGCTGGAATTCGTCAAAGGGGCTGAGCCAGGGATTCTGGTAGTTGAGATCGACGATAAGGCCGACCGCCACCTGATCCTGGGCCAGATGATAGAGATAGAAGCCCCCCTGACTCTTGTTGCCCTTTCCCTCCCCAAGGGGCCAGCCGCTGCCATGGAGCACCCGCCCAGGATGGGATTGTCCCGCTGGCACCTGCCACACCTCCTTGAAGCCGATGGCGTAATGCTGCGGCTGGGCGGTATTTTCCAGATGGAATCGGGCGATCAGCTGTTTGCCGAGGTGGCCGCGCGCCCCTTCGGCAAACAGGGTATAGCGCCCATACAGGGCCATGCCGGGCACGTGATCCGGCTTGGGGTTGCCCTCCTTGTCGAGACCAAGATCACCGGTCACCACCCCGCGCACCCGGCCCTCCTCCACGATGAGGGTGCTGGCAGCAAAGCCCGGGTAGATCTCGACACCGAGGGCCTCGGCCTGCTTGCCGAGCCAGCGGCAGAGGGTGCCGAGGCTGATGATGTGGCTGCCGTCGTTGTGCATGCGGGGTGGCACCGCCCAGTGGGGCAGCTGCAGGGAGCGGCTGTCGTTTTGCAGCAGATGGACCTGATCATCCGTCACCGGCACGCCGAGGGGGGCCTCCTGCCAGCTCTCTGGCAGCAGCTCCCTGAGGGCGACGGGATCGAGCAGGGCGCCGGAGATCAGGTGGGCGCCGATCTCGGCCCCCTTCTCCAGCAGGCAGACCGAGAGGGCCGGGGCCTGCTGCTTCAATGCGATGGCGGCGCTCAGGCCTGCCGGGCCGCCACCCACGATGACGACATCAAATTCCATTGCTTCGCGTTCCATCTTGCCTCTGTGCTCGACTTGGCCTAGGGTAGTGCTGGTAGTTTACGTAAACGTAAACCACTTTGTCAGCAGAAAAGTGAGTGACGACAAGGTGGACCCACACAACAGGTATGAGGGATGACCGCCATGAAGCTGCTGGTCGCAGTCAAACGGGTCGTTGATTACAACGTCAGGATCCGGGTCAAGGGGGATGGCTCCGATGTGGAGCTCGCCAATGTGAAGATGGGCATCAACCCGTTTTGTGAAATCGCGGTGGAGGAGGGGGTCAGGCTGCGGGAAGCCGGCGTGGCATCCGAGCTGGTGGTGGTGACCTTCGGCCCCGAGGCGGCGGCCGAGCAGTTGCGCCATGCCCTGGCGCTGGGGGCGGATCGGGCGCTGCACTATGTTACCGACGAGACCCTGACTCCGCTCACCGTGGCCCGGGCCCTGCAAACGGTGTGCGGGCAGGAGCAGCCCGATCTGGTGCTGCTCGGCAAACAGTCCATCGATTCCGACAACAACCAGGTGGGGCAGATGCTCGCCGCCCTCAATGACTGGCCGCTTGCCACCTTCGCCTCCGCCATCAGGCTGGTGGAGGGGGAATTGCAGGTGACCCGCGAGATAGACGGTGGCCTCGAGACCCTCGGCATGGCGCTGCCCGCCGTGGTGACCGTGGACTTGCGCCTCAACGAGCCGCGCTTCGCCTCCCTCCCCAACATCATGAAGGCCAAGCGCAAGCCGCTGGAGAGCCAGCCGTTCGCCGCCCTCGGGGTGGTGCCGGCCGACCAGACACGGCAGCTCGGGGTGATGGCGCCGCCGGTGCGCAGCGCCGGCATCAGGGTGGGCTCGGTGGACGAGCTGCTGGACAAGCTCAAGCACGAAGCCCAGGTGCTCTGATGGGCAGGGGCATGAGAGGGATGCCTCCCGCAGGCGTGAGCGCCATGCATGGGGCAGCGGCCCCGGGGAGCAAGGGATCAATGGATGACATGAAGGTGCTGCCATGAGCGTACTTGTGATTGCGGAACATCATCAGGGGCGGATCGCCGACAACCTGGCCCAGCTGGTCACGGCGGCGGGGCGCCTGGGGGGCGAGGTGCACCTCTTGCTGCTGGGGCAGGGGCTGACGGAGGCGGGGAAGCAGGCCGCCGCCCTCACGGGGGTAAACCGGGTGCTGCTGGCAGAACATCCCATGCTGGCGGAGGGGCTCAACGACGGGGTCGACAGACTGCTCGCCGAGGTGGCCAGGGACTACCAGCACTGCCTGATGGCGGCCAGCAGCCAGGGCAAGGATCTGCTGCCGCGAGTGGCGGCCAGGCTCGGGGTGGAGATGATCGCCGAGGTGACCGGCATCGAGGGGCCCGACACTTTCCTGCGTCCCATCTATGCGGGCAACGCCATCGCCCGGGTGGCGAGCAGCGCCCCCGTCAAGGTGCTCACCGTGCGGCCTACCGCGTTCGCCAAGGCCGGGTCCGGGGAGGAGCGTGCCGTGATGGAATCGCTGCCGGTGGCCGAGGTGCGCTGCCGTACCCGGCTCATCGAGCGGCGTGCGGTGCGCTCCGCCAGACCCGAGCTCGGGGCGGCCCGGGTGGTGGTCTCCGGCGGGCGGGCACTCGGCTCGAAAGAGCACTTTGCCCTCATCGACGCCCTGGCGGACAAGCTGGGGGCTGCCGTCGGGGCATCGCGGGCCGCCGTGGATGCGGGTTATGTCTCCAACGACCTGCAGGTGGGGCAGACCGGCAAGGTGGTGGCCCCCGAGCTCTACATCGCGGTGGGCATCTCGGGGGCCATCCAGCATCTGGCGGGGATGAAGGAGTCCAAGGTGATCGTCGCCATCAACAAGGACGCGGAGGCCCCCATCTTCCAGGTGGCGGACTACGGTCTGGTGGGGGATCTCTTCACCCTGCTGCCGGAGCTCACCGCCAAGCTGTAAATTTGCCACAAAGGGGCGAACAAAGCCGTCCGTGCTGTCTCGCCCCCGTTTCCATGCATATTCTCTGCAAGCCCTGGCCCGTTCAGGGCTTTTGTCTGATGGGTGCCCGGTGGCGCCGGGGCAAAAGGTTGCGCTGGATCCCAAAAAGCCTTTGCCCCCACGGGGGGCTGTCGTGTAAAAACGTTCGAGTCACCGATCACACACATCCATTCACGGAAAGCGTCATGAGCAAACAGATTTACAACTTCTGCGCCGGCCCTGCCATGTTGCCGGTTGAAGTCATGGAGCGCGCCCAGCGCGAATTTTGTAATTTCCAGGGGCTGGGAGCCTCGGTCATGGAGCTTTCCCATCGCGGCAAGCCCTATATGGCGGTCGCCGAGAAGGCCGAAGCGGACCTGCGCGACCTGCTGGCGGTGCCGGACAACTACAAGGTGCTCTTCATGCACGGCGGTGGCCGCGGCCAGTTCTCCGCCGTGCCCATGAACCTGCTGGGTGGCGCCAACAAGAAGGCGGATTACCTGGTGACCGGCGTCTGGGCCCAGAGCGCCGTGGATGAAGCCCAGAAATACGGTGACATCCAGACCTTCCAGGGGGTGGCCAAGAACGAGCAGGGGGTCTCCCACCTGCTGCCGACGCCGGCGTTTCGCGCCGATGCCGCCTATGTGCACTACTGCCCGAACGAAACCATCGATGGCATCGAGATGTTCGACATCCCGGCCACCGGCGATGTGCCCCTGGTGGCGGATCTCTCCTCCACCATCCTCTCCCGTCCCCTCGACGTGAGCCGCTTCGGCATCCTCTACGCCGGTGCCCAGAAGAACATCGGCCCCTCTGGTCTGGCCATCGCCATCGTGCGCGACGACCTGCTGAACCAGGCCCGCGCCGATGTGCCGTCTATCTTCGACTACCAGCTCACCGCCAAGAACGACTCCATGTTCAACACGCCCCCCACCTACGCCTGGTATCTGGCCGGTCTGGTGTTCGAGTGGCTCAAGGAGCAGGGTGGCCTGGCGGCGATGGAAGCACGCAACAAGGAGAAGGCCGACTTCCTCTACGGCTACCTCGATCAGTCGAACTTCTATGGCAACAAGGTGGATGTGGCCTGCCGCTCCCGCATGAACGTGCCCTTCCAGCTGAAGAACGAGGCCCTGGACAAGCTGTTCCTGGCGGAGTCGGAAGCGGCCGGTCTGCTGGCCCTCAAGGGACACCGCATCGTCGGTGGCATGCGCGCCAGCCTCTACAACGCCATGCCCCTGGAAGGGGTCAAGGCCCTGGTCAGCTTTATGGATGACTTTGCCAAACGCCACGGTTGAGGCGTGTCTCCCCATTGCCAGACGCCGGGGACTCCCCGGCGTCTGTTTTTCAGACCCATCCTGACCCAGGCCGCCCTCTCCCGCGGTCGTGCCACTGTCGAACTTGCCGCGGGGGACGCGGGCTGTTAACGTCCGGTCAGGTGATTTAATTGAGATCGAACAGGAAGTCTATGAATTCGTTGCGTTTGGAACCCATTTCTAGCGTGGCCGGGGTGGTCAATCTGCCCGGCTCCAAGAGTGTCTCTAACCGGGCCCTGCTGCTGGCGGCCCTGGCCCGGGGCACCACCCGGCTGACCAACCTGCTCGACAGCGATGACATCCGCCACATGCTGGCGGCGCTGACCCAGCTCGGCGTCAAGTACAAGCTCTCCGCCGACAAGACCGAGTGCACCGTGCACGGTCTGGGTCGCAGCTTCGCGGTCTCGGCACCGGTCAACCTGTTCCTCGGCAATGCCGGTACTGCCATGCGCCCCCTGTGCGCCGCCCTGTGCCTGGGCTCCGGCGAGTACACCCTGGGCGGCGAGCCGCGCATGGAAGAGCGCCCCATCGGCCACCTGGTGGATTCCCTGCGCGAAGCGGGTGCCCACATCCAGTACCTGAAGAAAGATGGCTATCCGCCTCTGGTGGTGGATGCCAAGGGGCTCTGGGGTGGCGATGTCCACATCGACGGCTCCGTCTCCAGCCAGTTCCTGACGGCGTTTTTGATGGCGGCCCCCATGGCGGCCGGCGACACCCGCATCCACATCAAGGGGGAGCTGGTCTCCAAGCCCTACATCGACATCACCCTGCACATCATGAAGCAGTTCGGGGTGGTCATCGAGCACGACGACTACAAGGTGTTCTACATCAAGGGCAACCAGACCTATGTCAGCCCGGGGGACTTCCTGGTGGAAGGGGATGCCTCCAGCGCCTCCTACTTCCTCGCGGCGGGCGCCATCAAGGGCAAGGTGCGGGTTACCGGCATCGGCAAGCACAGCATCCAGGGGGACATCCACTTCGCCGACGTACTGGAGAAGATGGGGGCCCGCATCACCTGGGGCGATGACTTCATCGAGGCCGAGCAGGGGCCGTTGCACGGCATCGACATGGACATGAACCACATCCCGGATGCGGCCATGACCATCGCCACCACGGCGCTGTTTGCTGAGGGCACCACCACTATCCGCAACATCTACAACTGGCGGGTGAAGGAGACCGACCGCCTGCACGCCATGGCGACCGAGCTGCGCAAGCTGGGCGTGGAAGTGGAGGAGGGGCACGACTTCATCACCGTGATCCCGCCCGCACAGCTCAAACACGCGGCCATCGACACCTACAACGATCACCGCATCGCCATGTGCTTCTCCCTGGTGGCACTCTCCGATACGCCGGTCACCATCAATGATCCGGGTTGCACCTCCAAGACCTTCCCGGACTACTTCGACAAGCTGGCCAGCGTCAGTCAGGCCTGAGCCCTTTCGGCCCGCTTCGTGCGGGCCTTTTCATCTCTGCCCCCGCTTTTTTCATGCCTCCTAGCAGCATTATGCAAACTTGCAAGGTGCGATAATAAAATTCCTTGTCGAAGAATGTAATTTTCTATTTACACCGACCCGGCACAGGGCTAGATTGAGATCTCTTTATCGCAGTCATCTAGCAGGAAACTTGGTCATGCAGCATCAAACCGACGACGTTCGTATCAGTGAAATCAAAGAGTTATTGCCCCCGGTTGCGGTGCTTGAGAAGTTTCCGGCGACCGACACCGCCTCGGCCACCGTGTTTGAATCCCGTCAGGCCATCCACAACATCCTGGCCGGCGACGATGATCGCCTGCTGGTGGTGATCGGCCCCTGCTCCATCCACGATCCGGTCGCCGCCCTGGAATACGGCAAACGCCTCAAGGTGCTGCGCGACGAGCTGAAAGATCAGCTGGAGATCGTGATGCGGGTCTACTTCGAAAAACCCCGTACCACAGTGGGCTGGAAGGGGCTGATCAACGATCCCTACCTCGACAACAGCTGCCAGATCAATGACGGTCTGCGCCTGGGTCGCAAGCTCTTGCTGGATCTCAACGACATGGGGCTGCCGACCGCCTCCGAGTTCCTCGACATGATCACCCCGCAATACGTGGCGGATCTGATGAGCTGGGGTGCCATCGGTGCCCGTACCACCGAATCCCAGGTACACCGCGAGCTGGCCTCCGGTCTCTCCTGCCCGGTGGGCTTCAAGAACGGCACCGACGGCACCATCAAGGTGGCCATCGACGCCATCGGCGCCGCCAGCGCCCCGCATCACTTCCTGTCGGTGACCAAGTACGGCCACTCCGCCATCGTCTCGACCGCTGGCAACCCGGACTGTCACATCATCCTGCGCGGTGGCCGCGAGCCCAACTACAGCGCCCGTCACGTGGATGAGGTGGTGAGTGGTCTGGACAAGGCGGGTCTGCCCCAGAAAGTGATGATCGACTTCAGCCACGCCAACAGCAGCAAGCAGTTCAAGAACCAGATGCTGGTGGCCGAGGACGTGGCCGGTCAGCTGCGTGCCGGCAGCAAGGCGGTGTTCGGCGTCATGGTGGAGAGTCACCTGGTGGAAGGGCGTCAGGATCTGGTGGACGGGTGCGAGCTCACCTTCGGCCAGAGCATCACCGACGCCTGCATCGGCTGGGCCGATACCGAGGTGCTGCTGCGCAACCTGGCGGACGCCGTGGCCGCTCGCAACGCCCTCTGAGCCCAAGGCGCCCC
This sequence comes from Aeromonas sp. s9, assembly GCF_040907765.1. Classification (NCBI taxonomy): domain Bacteria; kingdom Pseudomonadati; phylum Pseudomonadota; class Gammaproteobacteria; order Aeromonadales; family Aeromonadaceae; genus Aeromonas; species Aeromonas sp. s9. The sequence continues at coordinate 1,463 of NZ_JBFOCK010000096.1, read as the reverse complement.
GTTGGCGGGGCAATAAAAAAGCGCGACCCTGGGTCGTAATGCCGATCAGTTAAGGATCCATTGACCGATCCTCAGGCTGTGTAAGAATCCGAAACTCCTTGTTGGGTTTCGGATTTTTTTATGCGTATCGACCAAGCTCTCGACTTCATTCACGCCTGTCCTCCCGGAAAGTTTGAGTCCCTGTCTGACCTGCTGTCACCTGAACTGGTGCAGGCTTGCTTGGCCGAGACGGGCTCCGTCTCCTTGCGCCGACGGCGCATGCCCATGGAGCGGGTGCTATGGGCCATTATCGGGATGTCCTTGTTTCGTCATGTCCCTATGGCCCAGCTGGCCAACCAGCTCGATATCCTGTTACCCGGCGACCGGCCGTTTGTCGTCCCCAGCGCCTTCATCCAGGCGCGCCAAAAACTGGCTGACCAAGCCGTTCGACAGGTGTTCCAGCAGACCGCCACACTCTGGCATCAGCTGTGTCAGCACCCCACCTGGGCCGGCTTGCAGCTGCTGGCCGTGGACGGGGTGGTCTGGCGCACGCCCGATACTCCGGACAATGCCGGCGCCTTTGCCAAGTCGAAAACCGTCCAGGGGGAGACGCAATATCCCCAGGTCCGCATGTTGTGTCAGATGGAGCTGACCAGTCATCTGCTGACCCAGACAGTGATGGACTCCTGTGCGGTAAACGAGATGGTGTTGGCAGAGCAACTGATTGAAAAAACACCCGATAATAGCCTGACCCTGTTCGATAAGGGCTTCTACTCACTGGGGTTACTCCATGCCTGGCAACGCCAGGGCGTAGCGCGTCACTGGCTTATTCCGCTGAAAAAGGGGGCTCAATACGAGGTCATCCGCAAGCTGGGGCGGCAGGATGTGCTGGTACGCCTCAGAGCCAGTCCGCAGGCCAAGAAGAAGTGGAGCGAGTTGCCGGAGCAGTTCGAAGCCCGGCTGCTGACCCGGACGGTAAACGGCAAGGAGCGGCAGGTGCTGACCTCGCTCACCGACCCGCTGCGCTTCCCGGCCAGCGAGTTGATGGAGCTATACCAGAATCGCTGGGAAATCGAGCTGGGCTATCGGGAGATGAAACATAGCCTGCAACAGCACCGGCTGACGCTGCGCAGCAAGAAACCCGATGGAGTAAGGCAGGAGCTATGGGGCTTGGTATTGGCCTATAACCTACTGAGATATCAGATGGTTAGGATGGCGGCGAGCTTAAAGGGCTATACGGCCAGCCAGTTGAGCTTTCACATGGCATCGGTGTATCTGCTGCATGAACTCAGTTGCCTGCCGTTTGTGTCACCGGGCATGGTTCCAGGGCGTGTCGCTGAGTTGGACAAACAGGCAGAGCAGTTCAAGTTACCCGCCCGCCGAGAACGAAGTTACCCAAGGTGCATCAAAGCCAAACCACAGAAGTATGCGACGAGAAAACCTAGTAAAAACAATGCCAGTCAGGCTTAACTGACTGGCATTAC
>NZ_JBFOCK010000095.1:0-47544 GCF_040907765.1 Aeromonas sp. s9 | reverse complement strand
GTTTGCAGAGATTTTGGTGCGGAACTGAAAGAGTGTGACGGAGAGGCTGATCATGTTCACATGCTGATAGAGTACGGCCCAACAGTGCAGCTATCGGTGCTGGTGAACTCGTTAAAGGCGGTCACATCAAGGCGACTGCGTAATGAATTTCTGGACTTGAGGGGTGCTTACAGCAAACCCGTACTCTGGTCACGCTCTTACTTTGTGGGCTCTTGCGGCGGTGCGCCGTTAGAGGTGATCAAGCAATACATTCAAAACCAGCGGGGCTGACGCCCCGGCGAAATTCCCCTCCCACCTACGTCGGAGGGAGTCCCCTTTCGCATTTAAGATGGGGTTGAAGGGGCGATCGATCACCCCGTGTTCAACGTTGAGATCGAGCGGCGAGACGTAGACCCGCTCCCAGGGCAGCGCCATGGCATCGCGAAAGTAGTAACGCTCCCCCTTGTTCTGCAACTGGTCGTCCGTCACACGCCACAGATGCTGGCCCTGGCGATCGATGCGCACCCGCTCCATGCCATCCGGGGCAAGCCAACGCACCTGGGCATAGTCGGGATTGCGGTTCAGCAGGATGGTGAACTGGACGGCCAGGGTGTCACGGTCATTGCGAGCCGCCGCTTCGAGCAGGATGGGTTCTTCCGACATGCTGCGCACATGGCGCAGCGGCACCGCCAGCTCGCCGTCAAGGCGGCCGCTGGCAAGCGCCAGGAAGGTGCTCTCATCACTGCGAACGCGATAGAGCTCGCGCTCGATCAGTGCATTGCCCAGCAGATAGCTACCTGCCAGGACAAGCAGCAGAATAGGTGAAAACAGCAGGATATTGCTGTAAAAACAAAGAGGCCACCCGATTGGGTGGCCTCTTCACAGGAAAGTTCGTTGTCGATTAGACGCGAACGAAATCCAGGTGAACCAGCTTGTAGCGAACCGGGTGACGCTGGATAGCCTTCACGTTCACTTTGACTTCTTCACCGTTGATGACCAGGGTCAGCTCGGAGGAGTAGAACTCCGGCTTCTCTTGGGCCAGGATCAGCTTCTTGTGGTCCAGGGTAACGGACACGGCTTCTTTGCCTGCACCGTAAACGATGGCAGGAACCAGGTCAGCATGACGCAGGCGGCGGCTCGCACCTTTCCCCAGGTCAGAACGGACTTCAGCTTGGAATACGAAAGACATAGTGATTATCTCTTTTAAGATGAATGTATGGTGTTGACTGCGACCGGTCAGCACCTCGCAAAACGAGCGCGAATACTAGCACGGGCCCGGAGGGGATACAAGGAAAGAACCCGCGTCACTCCTCTTTGGCCAAGAGGCACTCCACCACGCCTCTCGCCATCCCCTAGCGCCCCTGCTCCAGACGGGCAAACTGCTGCTGTCGCTGGGCCGGGCTCAGGGAATCGAATTGCGCCAGAGTCTGCGCTTTCGGGCAATAGAGGCGCTGCCCGGCCTGTACCTGGATCCCTTTGGCCATCCTGTCACGATTTTCCTGCACCAGCGCCAGCAGATAACTGTAAGTATCCGAGCCGCCGGCCTCCTTTGACTGAAGCTGGCTTGCAATGCGCCACAGGGTTTCTCCCGGCGCCACCTGATGACAAACCCGCGATGCCTCCCCTGCCGCCGTGGCGGAAAGAATCAGGGTCGCCTGCTCAGGGGCAGAATCTGCGGTGGCCATGGGCTGTGCATCTCCCTGTCTTGCCAAGGCCTGTGTGGGGACCAGCCCCCCAAGCCGTGCGAGCAAGGGCTCCCCCAGAGGCATCCGCATCTTCCTCTCCCGGGGCAGGGAGAACTCGGCGACAAAGGCGACAGCGCCCGGGACTTCGAACGAGGGGGCCGAGGAGGCGGCTTGCAGTACTGATTGGTGGGGAGCCATTCCATAGGCCATCTCATCGATGCGCTTCAGCCTGGCCAGGTAAGCCTTGGAGAGCTGGGCCTCCCCTTCGAACAGATCGAAGGGGGGCACCAGCCGGGCAGGAAAGAGGATCTGCCAGCGGCCATTCTTCTTTCTCTGTTCAAGTGGGGGAAACTGATTGCCCCGCCAGGCCGCAAAAATGGGCGGCACGGGGCGCTGCACCGGATAGAACTCCGGGTTGAGCTGCACCCAGGTTTGTTCCGCAATGGGTTGATACCCGCTGATGTTGACCAGTGCCACCCCCAACCAGATCCCCAGCATATGACGGCCTCCCTTCCCTTTGGCGTCTCGTTGCTTTCACACTATGGCTCAGAAAACAGATAGATAGCAGCTTAGCACTGGGCAATGGCGCTCTGCACCCGTTTATCCGAGATAGGGTATGGCGTCCCCAGTTGCTGGGCGAAGAAGGAAACTCGCAGCTCCTCGATCATCCAGCGGATATTGGCCACCTCGGCCGGGATCAGCTGGGATTTGGGGATCTTGGCGAGCAGTGCCTTGTACTCCGACTCCACGCTGTGCACCTTGAGCATGTAGACCCGATCCCGGTTGGGATCGATGGCGAGCTTCTCGAGCCGCCGCTCGATGGCCCGCAGGTAGCGCAGCAAGTCAGGCAGCCGCTGCCAGCCGGTCTCGGTGACAAAGCCCTTGTGAATGAGGTTACCCAACTGCTGCTGGATGTCCGACATGGCAAAGGCGGTGTCGAGCTGCATCTTGCCCTTGAGCCGTTTCTTGATCTCATGGGAGAGGGTCAGCACGGCTTCCACCTGTTTGGCCACCTCCACCACCGCATCGTTGAGCTCGGCGCGGACATACTCCTTGAGCGCCTCGAAACCGGCCTCGTCCCAAGCCATGCCGCCGTGCTGCTCAATCAGCTTGTCGCAGCCGCAGGCGATGCAGTCGTCAATCAGCTCGGCCACCTTGCCAAACGGGTTGAAATAGAGCCCGAGCTTGGCCTTGTTGGGCAACTTCTCCTGCAGATACTTGATGGGAGATGGCACGTTGAGCAGCACCAGCCGGCGTTGGCCTGCCCACATCAGCTGCTGCTGCACCACAGGGCTCTCCACCAGCTGGATGGCGACCGAATCTTTCTCGTCTACCAACGCCGGATAGGCCTTCACCTCGAACCCACCGCGCTTCTGACTGTACTCTTGCGGCAGTTCGCCAAAGCTCCACAGGGTGAGGCCAGACTGCTCGATATCATCGTCCGCCACTTGTGACAGAGTCTCCTGCACCTTGCCGCGCAGCGACTCTTTCAATGCCTCCAGATCCTTGCCTTCCGCCACCTTCTTGTGCTTGTCGTCCACCACACGGAAGGTGAGTTTCAGGTGATCGGGCACCGCAGCCCAATCCCAGGATTCACGGGGCACGGTCACGCCGGTCATGCGGCGCAGCTGACGCTCCATCTCGTCCAACAGCGGCCCCTGCTCGGGGTTGATACTGGCGAGCAACGCATCGGCATAATTGGGGGCCGGCACGAAGTTCTTGCGCATCGGCTTGGGCATCGACTTGATGAGGGCCACCAACAACTCGTGACGCAGCCCGGGGATCAGCCACTCGAACCCCTTCACCTCCACCTGATTCAGGAGCGGCAGCGGGATATGCAGGGTCACGCCATCCGCCGCCTCCCCCGGCTCGAACTGATAGGTCAGCTTGAGCTTGAGGCGCCCCTGCTGCCAGAAGTTGGGGTAGTCGAGATCGCTGATGTGGGCCGCATCCCCCTTCATCAACATCTCTTTCTCGAAGTTGAGCAGCTCGGGATCCTGCTTTTGCGCCTCCTTCCACCACTTGTCGAAGTGGCGGGCGGAAATCACATCTTCCGGCAAACGGGCATCGTAGAAGCGGAACAAGTCCTCATCATCCACCAGAATATCGCGCCGACGGGATTTGTGCTCCAGCGCCTCTACCTCGGCCAGGAGCTTGCGGTTATCGCTGAAGAAACGGTGGCGGGTCTCGAAATCCCCCTCCACCAGGGCGCGGCGGATAAACAGCTCGCGGCACAGCGCCGGATCGATGCGGCTGAAGTTGATGGTGCGCTCGTTGACCAGAGTCAGACCATAGAGGGTCACCTTCTCCTTGGCCATCACGGCACCGTTTTTCTTCGACCAGTGAGGGTCGCTGTGGTGCAGCTTGATGAGGTGACCTGCCAGCGGCTCCACCCACTCCGGTTCAATCTTGGCGTTGATGCGGGCGTAGAGGCGCGAGGTCTCCACCAGCTCGGCGGCCATCACCCACTTGGGCGGCTTTTTGAACAGACCGGAGGCCGGGAAGAGGTGGAAGCGGCCGTTGCGGGCCCCGAGAAACTCGGGCTTTTCCAGATCCTTGTTGCCGATATGGCTCAAAAGACCGGTAAGCAGCGCGCAGTGCACCGTCTTGAAGTCTGCCGGTTCTTGGTTGGCCTTGAAGCCCAGCTCCTTGACCGTCTGACGCAGCTGGAAGTGAATGTCCTGCCACTCGCGTACCCGCAGATAGGAGAGAAACTCCTTCTGGCACATGCGGCGAAACGGGTTGCTGCCAAGAGCATCCTGCTGCTCTTTAAGATAGTTCCAGAGGTTAACAAAAGCGAGGAAGTCGGAATCCTTGTCTTCAAAACGTCTGTGCTGCTCGTCGGCGGCCTGCTTTTTCTCCATGGGCCGCTCGCGGGGATCCTGAATGCTGAGGGCGGCGGTGATCACCATCACCTCGCTCAGGCAACCGGTCTGTGCCGCACTGATCACCATCTTCGCCAGACGCGGATCAAGGGGGATACGCGAGAGCTGGCGACCGGTCTCGGTCAGCTGCAGCTTGGCTTCGCGATCGCCCGTGGCGGGCAGCTCGCGCACCGCCTCCAGCTCTTTCAAGAGGGTCAGACCGTCCTTGATATGGCGCGACTCCGGCGGCTCGACGAACGGGAAAGCCTCCATATTACCAAGGCCGAGCGCCAGCATCTGCAGGATGACGGAGGCCAGGTTGGTGCGCAGGATCTCGGGGTCGGTAAAGGCCGGACGGCTATTGAAATCCTCCTCTGAGTAGAGGCGGATACAGATACCATCCGCCACCCGACCGCAACGCCCTTTACGCTGGTTGGCGCTGGCCTGGGAGACCGGCTCGATGGGCAGGCGCTGCACCTTGGTGCGCCAGGAGTAGCGACTGATGCGGGCCGTACCCGGATCGATGACGTAACGAATGCCCGGCACCGTCAGCGAGGTCTCCGCCACGTTGGTGGCCAGTACGATGCGCCGTCCGGCGTGTGGCTGGAACACCTTGTTCTGCTCGGCGTTGGAGAGGCGGGCGTAGAGCGGCAGCACCTCGGTATCGCGCAGGTTGAGCTTGCGCAGGGCATCGGCGGTATCGCGGATCTCCCGCTCGCCGTTCATGAAGATGAGGATGTCCCCGAGCCCCTCGCGGGCCAGCTCTTCCACCGCATCAAAGATCCCCTGCAGCTCGTCGCGCTCCTCCAGCCCTTCGCTCTTGTCATTGCTTTTTTTATCAACAAACAGTGGGCGGTAACGCACCTCCACCGGATAGGTGCGACCGGAGACCTCGATCACCGGCGCCTTGTTGAAATGACGAGAGAAACGCTGGGGGTCAATGGTGGCCGAGGTGATGATCACCTTGAGATCGGGGCGCTTTGGCAGCAGCTGTTTGAGATAGCCCAGGATGAAGTCGATGTTGAGGCTGCGCTCGTGGGCCTCATCGATGATGATGGTGTCGTACTGGGTCAGCATCCGGTCGTTCTGGATCTCGGCCAGCAGGATACCGTCGGTCATCAGCTTGATGTGGGTCTGCTCACTCACCTGATCGGTAAAGCGCACCTTGTAACCCACGTAGTGGCCAAGCTCGGACTCCATCTCCTCGGCAATACGGGCCGCGACGGTACGGGCCGCCAGACGGCGCGGCTGGGTGTGGCCGATGAAGCCCTTGACCCCACGCCCGAGCGCCAGACAGATCTTGGGGATCTGGGTGGTTTTGCCCGAACCGGTTTCGCCGGCGATGATCACCACTTGATGCTCTTCAATGGCTTTGGCGATCTCCCCTTGCTTCTGGCTGACTGGCAGATTGTCCGGATAGGTGACCTTAGGCACGCCCGCCAGACGGGACTGATAGCGCGTCTGTGCCACATCCAGGTCAGCGGCGATGGTTTCGAGCACGGCAGCCTGCTTGGCTTCCGGCAGCTTCTTGACCCCGTGCAGTCGACTGGAGAGACGGCGGGCGTCGAGATTCATGCAGGCGGTAAGACGGCGGCGCAGCGCCTCGATAGAGAGAGACAAGGTACGAATTCCTTAAAAGAGTGCCCATCAAGGGCCATATCGATAGCTGGGGGAGATCCTAAAGAGCGAGGCTGGGCGGTGCAAGCCTTAAAGCGCCGCGCCAGCACATCAAGCCGGAGGCGTCATGACCGTCACGGATGAAAAGAGCAGGCCGGAGCCTGCTCTTTGAAAACAACCAGACAACACCATTCAGACTCTGGCCTGATGCACGAAACAGGTGCCAAGCTGGGCGTGGATGGCCTGCATCACATTGTGGCGGTTGATGACCCCGAGCAGGCGCCCCTCCTCCACCACAGGATAGATCTTGGGCTTTTGACCCATCATCATCTCCGCCAGATCCAGGATGCTGGTGTCGGGGCCGACTGCCAGCACCTCCTTGCGCATCACATCCCTGACCTGGGCCACCTGTTCACAGTGGTAGGCCTCTTTCAACATGACGGCAATGCAATCCTGCTCGGAGACCCAGCCAATCAGATGTCCCTGGCTGTCCACTACGGGGCCGCCCAACTGATGACTGTTGAGAAATTTTTCCACCGCCGCCTGTACCATCATCTCTGCGCTGAAGATGATGGGCTTGGTCTGCATGTAGTCCTTTGCCTTGAGTGATTCCATGACGCTTTCCCCCAACGAGCCTCCCGAGGGGAGGCAAGAGCCGGGCACTATGTCCAGCTCACTCCAAGCATAGTCCGCGTGGATCAGGAGATGGATTGCAGCAAGAGCAAGAGCTCGTTCTGGCTGTGGCAGCCGGTCTTCTTGAACACCCCTTTCAGGGTGGAGCGCACGGTTTCCACCTTGACACCGCGCAGCTCCGCGATGTCGTTGCTGCTGTAACCCTTGCTCATCAGCACCAGCAGCTCCTTCTCGCCAATGGTGAGGGGATAGAGGCTGGCCAGCGCTTCGATGTCAGGATTGAAGGCGTGCTCGGGGTCACGCAGCACCACTTCCACATAGCGTTCAAAGCGGCTGAGTCCGCTCATCAGGGTGCATTGGACCAGCAGCGGGCGCAGGTTAGGCTGACGGGGAATGGACATATAGGCGCTGGCGCCGGGCAGCAAATAGGCAAAGCCATTGAGGATCTCCTTGAGCTGACGTTGCTGCTCCTTATTCTGCAAAGAGAAAATGCCATTGATGGCCCGCAATTCCACATTTTCATCGGCGATACGGTTGAAGGCCACATTGGAATAATGAATATGCCCCTTGTCGTCTATGATGGCGCTGGGCTTATTATGGTTTTTCACCAGCTGTTGCAACTGATAGTTCTGGGTTTCCAGGGCCAGCAAGTTCCAATAATGGTGGCTCCAGGCCGCCAGTCCGGAATAGATTTCCGAGAGCGAGGTGAGGTCGCGACTGCTGAAATCATCTTGCGCTGCACCACGGTAACTGCACAGGCTGCTCAGCCCACGCCCTTTGACCTGGCAGACGCCGCCGGCGGCGAATTGGGCGCCGAAACTTGCCAGCAGGCCCACCGAGCTTGAAATGCTGTTGGCGCTGACGATCCCCTTGCACCCTTTATCCAGATAATGGTTGAACCACACATCCTGGCGATGATGTTGCAGGTAAAACTGCTGCTGGGCCTCGGTCAGACCGCTGGAAAAAAGCTTTATTCCGTCGCTCTTGTCATCATCCCGCAATAAAAACAGGGATGAACTGCAGGAAACGTCGGCACGAAATTGGTCCACGACAAGCTTAATGTCAGAATCATTAATACCGCACTCGTATAACTGGCTGATATAGGGCGATATCCTTTCTTTCTCTAATGCCTTCACACCCGAACTCCTAATTCTTATTTTTATTGAAGAGGCATCTTACTCTGCAATGGGATAGTCGAAAAGTAGTCAAATGAACAAAGGGTTTATGATTTATTCATAAATAGTCATGAATATAGGCTCATGAATATGACCAGAAAGGGTAAATAGCCGCTCATGTTTTTCCTGGCGCTGGTCGCTTACCTTCCTGTTTTGCCTCTTGATGCCTCACCACCCACTCGCCATCCCGGCCCCTCTTTCCCCCCGAGATCACGCTTTTCAGTCTTGGGGTCATCTGCATCCACACCGATTCACATGTTGCATTTTAGTGACTTTGGTGTTTCCATTTTGAGCGCCGAACGATATTGTATATACAAATCATCCCCTCAACGGAATTGAACCATGCGGATCACAAGGAGAGAAAATGGAACCTGAACACACGCTCACTGCACCGGCAGGATCAGGGGCCGGCATCAAGCTGCTGCTGGCCAGCCTGCTTGGCATCGCCATCTTTTTCGTGCCCTTCGAGCTTGGCGGGCGCAGCACCATAGTGGTGGATCACCTGGCCGGCTTTCTGATTGCCCAGCGCCCCCTTGCCCTGACCCTCATTCTCTTGCTCATCGCCTATGGCGCCATCACCCCCTTGCTGGATGGCCGCTGGCGCGCCCGTCCCATCGACAGGGTATTGAGCCTGTTCAAGCTGCTCGGGCTGGCCCTGGCCATTTTGTATGTCACAGACTGGGGCCCTGCCTGGTTGATGACCCCGGATCGCCTCCCCTTCCTGTTCGATAAACTGGCCATGTCTGTGGGTCTCATCGTGCCTATCGGCGCCATGGCCCTGACCTTCCTGCTCGGTTTCGGCCTGCTGGAATTCATCGGGGTACTGATGCAACCTGTGATGCGCCCCCTGTGGCGCACGCCGGGTCACTCCGCCATCGATGCGGTCGCCTCTTTCGTCGGCAGCTACTCGGTGGGCCTGCTCATCACCAACCGGGTCTTCCTCGCGGGCAAGTACACGGTGCGAGAAGCCGTCATCATCGCCACCGGCTTCTCCACCGTCTCGGCCGCCTTCATGATCATCGTAGCCAAGACCCTCAACCTGATGGGACACTGGAACTTCTACTTCTGGTCCACCCTGGTGATCACTTTCGTCATCACCGCCATCCTGGCGCGTGTTCCTCCCATCAGTCGCCTGGCTCACCATGGGGAGACCGACGAGCCGCTACCGGCTGGCATGAGCCGCTGGCAGGTAGCCCTCACCTGCGGCCTGACCCAGTCCCACCAGGCCGATCCTCTGCTGCGGCAATTGAAGGACAACCTCAGGGACGGTCTTCACATGGCCGCTGCCGTGGTGCCCACCATACTGTCCGTCGGTCTGCTGGGCCTGCTGCTGGCAAAGCACACCCCCCTGTTCGATCTGCTGGGCTGGCTGCTCTGGCCACTGACCTGGCTGCTGGATCTCGGCGAGCCGCTCGCCACCGCCAAGGCCCTCTCTGCCGGTCTGGCCGAGATGTTCCTGCCCGCCATCCTGCTCAAGGATGCCGACCTGCTGGTGCGCTATGTCGCGGCCGTGGTTTCGGTCAGCTCGGTGCTCTTCTTCTCTGCCTCCATCCCCTGCATCCTGGCCACCCGGATCCCGGTGAGCGTGGGACAGCTGGTGGTGATCTGGCTGCTGCGCACCCTGCTTGGCATCCTGCTGGCCGCCTTGTGCGGTAGACTGGCGCTGGCCCTCGGCTGGCTCGGTTGACCAGGGCTCATAAAAAAACAAAGCGCCATCAGGCGCTTTGTTTTTATCGGGATTGTCTCAGGGGGCGATGACGGCGAACCGGCCGCTGTTGAAATCATCTATCGCCTGATGGATCTCTGCCTCGCTGTTCATGACAAAGGGGCCATAACCCACGATGGGTTCATCGATGGGCTCGCCACTCAGCAGCAACAAGCTGGCCTCGCCCTCCGCCTCCAACATGAACTCCTCACCGTTGGGATCGAGCAGCACCAGTTGTGCTTCGCCCGCGCGCTCCTGACCGTTGATAATGAGAGAGCCCTTGAGCACCACCAAGGCGCTGTTCCATCCCGCTACCGCCGGCAGCACCACGCTGGCCCCGCCCTTGAGCCGCAGATCCCAGATGTTCATGGGCGAGAAGGTTCGGGCTGGCCCCTCTACCTCGCCTTGTTGCAACCCGGCATCGTTCCCGGCGATGATGCGCACCCGCACATCGCCCTCCTTGAGGCTCAGTTGCGGGATGGTGTCGCTGGTGATGCCCTGATAACCGGGCGTCGACATCTTGTGTTTGGCGGGCAGGTTGACCCACAGCTGCACCATGTCGAGGGTGCCACCACGACGGGTGAACCCCTGGGAGTGGAACTCGTCGTGCATGATGCCGGCGGCGGCCGTCATCCACTGCACGTCTCCCGGACCGATGATCCCCCCCTGGCCGGTCGAGTCGCGATGGGCGACCTCCCCTTCATAGACGATGGTGACCGTCTCGAAGCCACGGTGCGGGTGCTCCCCCACTCCCCTGGCATGATCGGCGGGCTCGAAATGTGCCGGGCCAGCCCTGTCCAGCAGCAGGAAGGGGCTCAAGGCGCGGCCATGGGTCTGATACGAGAACAGCGAGCGAACCGGGAATCCGTCGCCGACCCAGTGTTGTCGAGGGGCGCTGTAAATACCGATGACTCTTTTCATGATGCTCTCCTGGGTGATCGTCACGGGATGTGTCGTGGCTCGCATTGTGAGTCTGGAACGCTGCGTCCGGTAGACGTAAAATTGGCTATCAGCGTCCTATTTTGTGAACGATAACCCCATGCAACAGGATCTCAACGACCTCTATTTCTATGTCCAGGTGGTGGATCACGGGGGCTTTGCCCAGGCCGGCAGGGCCCTCGGCATGCCCAAATCCAGGCTCAGCCGCCGCATCGCCATGCTGGAGGAGCGACTCGGGGTGCGTCTTATCCAGCGTTCCACCCGCAGCTTCACCGTCACCGAACTCGGTCAGGCTTATTACACCCGTTGCCGGGCCATGCTGGTGGAAGCCGATGCGGCGCAGGATCTCATCGCCGCGACCCAGAGCGAGCCTTGCGGTCTGGTGCGCATCGCCTGCCCCATCGATCTGCTGCACGCCCACGTAGGGAGGATGCTGGTCTCGTTCGCCCTGGCCCATCCCAGCGTCAAGGTGCAGCTCGTCGGGGTCAACCGGGCGGTGGATCTGGTCGCGGAGGGGTTGGACATGGCGCTCAGGGTGCGACCACTGCCCCTGGAGGACAGCGATCTCGCCATGCGGGTGCTGGGTTATGCGACCCAGTGTCTGGTGGCAAGCCCGGCCCTTGTCACGTCACTCGGCATACCCCGGGCCCCCGCAGATCTGCTGTCATGGCCGAGCCTCGGTCACGGCGCCAGCCTGGAAGGCCATCACTGGACCCTGCTGGGCCCCAATGAGTCCAGAGTCAAACAGCACCACAGCCCCCGCTTTGCCACCACCGACATGCAGACATTGCGTCAGGGGGCGATCGACGGGCTCGGGGTCGTGCAACTGCCCACCATGATGATGGATGAGCCCCTGGCCGATGGCCGGCTGGTGCGTCTGCTCCCCGACTGGGCACCGCGCCAGGAGGTGATCCACGCGGTCTTCCCCTCACGCCGCGGTCTGCTGCCTGCCATCCGCGCCCTCATCGATCATCTGGTCGAGGGCTTCTCCCACCTGGGGCAGGCAAGTGCGCCGCCCCCGCCATGATCTGTGCATGGCCGTTCCCGGGGGTGCCGACATGCAAAAGGCCAGAGCTTGGCTCTGGCCTTTTTATTTTTCCCCTTCCCAGAGGAGGGGAAACGGATACGGGCAGTATCCTCAGAAGGGCATTTTGAAGCCCGGGGGCAGTTGCATGCCGCCGGTCAGCTCGCCCATCTTGGCCTTGTTCTGCTCTTCCACGCGGCGCACGGCGTCATTGACGGCGGCGGCCACCAGATCTTCCAGCATCTCCTTGTCATCTTCCATCAGGCTGGGATCGATCTCGATACGACGCACGCTGTGGCTGCCGGCCATGGTCACCTTGACCATGCCTGCGCCCGCCTCGCCGACCACTTCCATCTGGGCCAGCTGCTCTTGCATCTTCTGCATGCGCTCTTGCATCTGTTGGGCCTGTTTCATCAGGTTACCCATTCCACCTTTACCAAACATAGATCGTCTCTCGTCTTGAAATCCGGCATCCAGCGCCGGGCTGTGGGTTCATCTGCCCTAAGTGGGGGCAGCCAAAGGTCTTTTCAACCGGGGACAAACCCGGCACGGTTTTTTCACCGCAATTCAGCGACTCAGGGGTTCGATGCTCTCGGGATGGAGCACGGCGCCGAAACGCTGCTGCAAGAATTGTACGTTGGGATCCGCCGCCAGATCCCGGCTCACCTGTTCACGCACCCCGAGATAGAGACGGTGCTCTATCTCGAGCGGCGTCTCCCGCGCGGGATCCGAGCCCAGGGTCACATCGATGTGAACCGGGCCGCCCAGCTCGGGACCGATGATCTCGGCCAGATCGGCGCGGGCCTTGTCGCTCACCAGATGGCGCTGCTCGGGTTTGAGCAGCAGGGAGACCCGATTGCCTTCCCGGGTCATCACCGCATTGATGGCGAGCTGGCGCAACCGACCACCCACCCCGGTGCGGGCGATAAGCTCGGCCCAGGTGTCCCCGCAATTGACCAGCAAGGACGAGGGGATCAGACGGGCGACCTCCCCCTCCTCTTCGGGCTGGGTGTCGCTCTCCAGGGCATCCCAGTCGATGGTCTCCATCAACGCAATGGCGGGCTGAGGCTCGCTGGCGGCCACTGGAGGCGCGGCAGACACCATAGCGACAACCGCAGGTGCCGCCGCATCCGCGCTGCCGACGTCAGCACCCAGATCCCAGGGCGGCAGATCCTCCTGCGAAGGAGGAGCCATGGTGGCGGGAGCTGCCAGGGCGGAAGTCACTGCCCGCGTGGGCAACGGGGCACTGGCAAACCCCTCGTCAAACCCCTGATTCAGATACTCTTCGTAGTCACTGGCTCCCTCTTCATAGGCATCCAGAGGGGGCAGGTCGTCATACCCCGTTTGCATGGCAGATCCCTGCCCCGGCATCTCGGGTCGCGCCGCTGATTGCACCTCGGCCTGGGGCGAAGTCGCGACGGCAGGCATCGCAGGGGCCGGTTTGGTCGCGACCACCGGTTTGACGGGGGTGATCCGGGCAGGCGCGGCGTTTGCGCTCTGCTCGCCACGCAGGCGGCTTCGCAGCAGATTGCGCTTGCCAAGCAGGCTCTGCATGCTGGATGTCGAAGAGATGGCGACGTCTTCCCCTTGGGCCTCAACCTGCTGCGTCTGCCCGGCGTCATCCGTCGCCAACGGCGCAGAGGCAGGCTCTGCAGGCGGACTGGCGGACACCACGGCCTCGTAACCCATCCGTTCGGCCTCGCGCAGCAGCTCATCCTGCTCGGCAAAGAGCGGATCCAGCACTGCGCCCTCCTCCGCCTTGGGTGCGGGGGCGACGTGCTCGGCCTCAAGGACAGATGCTGGCGCGGCGGGAGCCTGTGGTGCTGCGCTGGCAGCCGGGGCCGGCTCAGCCCCCTGGGGCTTTCCCGGCAGGAGCTGCGAGTTTTCCCTCGCAGCCGCCATCACGCCGGTGTGCCCTGTCATGAGAGGCTGGGCTGCCAGATTGGCGGGATGAACTACCTCGCGCCGGGGAGAGAAGGCCAGCATCCGCAGACAGGTCATCTCCAGTGCGGTGCGCCCGTCAGGGGCCCAGGGCAGATCCTTGCGCCCCCCCAGCACGATTTGATAGCAGAGCTGCACCTCTTCCGGGCTCATGGCTCCGGCAAGCTGCAGCAGGGCATCGGCATCCGCCCCCTGCTCCTGCACGCTCGCAGGCAGCAGTTGCGCCATGGCCACCCGATGGAGCAAAGCTTCCAGCTCGGCGTGAAGCTGGTCGAAATCCGGCCCCAGGGTAGCAATCTCGGTGATCTTGGCCATGGTGGCCGGGGCATCCTGGCGCAGCACTGCCTCCAACAACTGGTGCAGGTGGTGATGATCGAGGGTCCCCAGCATGGCGAGCACGCTCTCCAGGCGCACGCTGCCGTTGCCGTGGGCCAACGCCTGATCCGTGAGGCTCAGGGCATCGCGCATGCTGCCGTCGGCCGCCTTGGCCAGGGCCAGCAGGGCGCGAGGCTCGAAGGGTTGACCCTCCTGGTCCAGCACCCATTCGAGCTGCCTGGCGATCTGGGTCTGATCCAGACTCTTGAGATGAAACTGCAGGCAGCGCGACAGTATGGTGATGGGGAGCTTCTGCGGATCCGTGGTGGCCAGCAGGAATTTCACATAGGGGGGCGGCTCTTCCAGGGTTTTGAGCAGCGCATTGAAGCTGTGGCGCGACAACATGTGCACTTCATCGATGAGGTACACCTTGAAACGACCACGGGCCGGACGGTACTGCACGTTGTCGAGCAGCTCTCGGGTGTCTTCCACCTTGGTGCGGGACGCCGCATCGATTTCCAGCAGATCGACGAAATTGCCCTGATCGATCTCGCGGCAGGTATCGCACACACCGCACGGATGGCTGCTGATCCCCTGTTCGCAGTTGAGGCTCTTGGCCAGAATGCGGGCGATGGTGGTCTTGCCCACGCCGCGGGTCCCGCTCAGCAGGTAGGCATGGTGAAGCCGTCCCTGATCCAGGGCATTGGTCAGGGCAGTCAGCACATGTTGCTGGCCGACCACTTGTTCAAACGTATGGGGGCGCCATTTGCGCGCCAAAACCTGATAGCTCATAGATCTCGATGCTGGGAAACGAGGCATTGAGGCTGGATGCTAACACAAATGGAGGGCTGGCTGTATGGGGGATGCGCCGCCTTGGGAGGGATCGCTTGAATTTCAAACCGGTGCCCGTTCAGGCACCGGTTTGCGGCAGAAAGCAGGGTGACGAGGCCTGCCGCGCGAAGGGGCGATTTACGCCCCCGCGAGTTCCACCAGAGAGACAACCTTGACGCCGGCGGCGGTCAGGCGGGCATCACCGCCCAGGGACGGCAGGGAGATGATGAAGGCGGCATCCGCTACCTCACCGCCGGCGCGGCGGATGAGCTTGACGGTGGCATCGACGGTGCCGCCGGTGGCCAGCAGATCGTCCACCACCAGCACCTTGTCACCGGGCACGATGGCATCGGTGTGCAGTTGCAGGGTGTCGGTGCCGTACTCCAGGGCGTAGGACTCCTCGATGACGGCGCGGGGCAGCTTGCCCGGCTTGCGCACCGGCACGAACCCCAGCCCCATGGCGTAGGCAACCGGGGCGCCGAAGATGAAGCCACGGGCCTCGGTGCCGACAATCTTGGTGATGCCTTGATCACGGTAATGATCGGCCAGCAGATCGATGGTGGCCTTGAAGGCCTCGGCATTCTCGATCAGGCTGGTGATGTCGCGAAACAGAATGCCCGGCTTCGGATAGTCGGGAATGGTCTTGATGCTCGCTTCGATAAACTTCAGGGTTTCCGGATTCATTATTTGACCGCTTATTTTTTGAGCCCAGCCATGGCGGCGCACGGGGTCTCCGCCTGGGGGCAATAAAAAGGCCCGTCACGCAAAAATGACGAGCCAACTCCATAGCATTATTGCCGCGATAGCTTAGGGATTTCACTTCTTCATTGCAACCGGCTCCAGCACCGGCAGACGCATCAACCAGGTGAGCAGGATCACCATTATGACAACCAGCAGCCACCTCACCCAGGGCAACGGCACCACCAGCAGCGATACCGAGAACGAGATCAGGATGAAGATGATGGCGCGGCGTCTGGTGTGGCGGCGAATGCCGCGATACTGCTGCCAGTCGAGGATGGGGGGGCCAAACCAGGGATGCGCCAGCAACCAGCCATGAAAGCGGGGGGAGGAGCGCGCAAACAGCGCCGCCGCCAGCAACATGAAGGGGGTTGTCGGCAGCAGGGGCAGGACTATCCCGACTATCCCGGTGGCGAAGGCAAGCCAGCCCAGGGCCATCAGACACCAGCGTTTCATGGGTACTCCTCTAGTGTTTCTCTGCCTTTAGCCTAACAGAGTTGGCCCGGAAGCTGACAGCCTGGCCCAGTCTGCGGCCGTCGATGGGGGTCATCGAGTGGGCAGACGGCTGACAATCCCGGCGATTGCCACTACAATCTGCGCTCTTTTTTCTCCCCTTGTCTTCGGAAGCAGCTATGCGCGTTATTTTGGCCCCTATGCAGGGGGTGCTGGATCACCTGATGCGGGAGGTCCTCACCTCCGTCAATGATTACGACCTCTGCGTCAGTGAATTCATCCGGGTGGTCGATCAACTGCTGCCCGCCAAGGTCTTCCATCGCCTCTGCCCAGAGCTGAAACAGGATGGCAAGACCCGTGCAGGGACCCCGGTACGGGTGCAACTGCTGGGACAGCATCCGGAGTGGCTGGCAGAAAATGCCATCCGGGCCATCGAGCTCGGCTCTCCCGGGGTTGATCTCAACTTCGGCTGCCCTGCCCCCACGGTCAACAAGAGCAAGGGGGGCGCCGTGCTGCTCAAGGAGCCCGAGACCGTCTATCGCATCGTCAAGGCGGTGCGGGAGGCCGTGCCTGCCCACCTGCCGGTGAGCGCCAAGATCCGCCTGGGATACGATGACAAGGATCTCTATCTGGACAACGCCCAGGCCGTCTATCAGGGGGGGGCCAACGAGCTGGCGGTGCATGCCCGCACCAAGCGCGAAGGCTACAAGGCGCCGGCCCACTGGGAGTACGTGGACGCCATCCGCCGCGCCCTGCCCATCCCCGTCACCGCCAACGGCGAGATCTGGAACCATGCCGATGCCCTGACCTGTGCCCGGGTGTCCGGTTGCGATGCCCTCATGGTGGGCCGGGGCGCCATCTCCCTGCCCAACCTAGCCAACGTGATGAAGACGGGGTGTGCCCACATGAGCTGGGCCGAGGTACTGCAACTGATGGTGACCTACACCGAGCAGGATCTGGCGAGCGACAAGGCCGACTACTACCCCAGTCGCATCAAGCAGTGGTTCTCCTACATAGTGCGGGAATACCCCCAGGCCGACGAGCTGTTTCGTCGCATCCGCACCATCAAGACCGCAGAGGAGATCCGCACCGCCCTTGAGCGCGAGTGCGCCTCACAGGCCTAGACTTGGCCGCCGCCCCGCGGCGCCCTATGATGAAGGCTCATTGACAGGAGGTCAGGATGCAGGGAGTGCCGGTCAACTTTACCCATCAGCACGACAGGGCCGATTTTCGCGCCCTGCCGGGGCAGCCTGCGACCGAGCTCTATCGCGCCCACATCCAGCACCACATCTTCGATCCCCATAGTCACGAGGGGTTTGGCCTCGGTGTCATCGAGTGCGGTGCCGAGCGCTTTCGCTATCGCGGCAGCCAGCTCCTGGCCGGTCCCGGCAGCCTAGTGCTGATGAACCCCGATGAGCTGCACACGGGCGAGTCAGCCTGCGAGCAGGGGTGGCGCTATCGCATGCTCTACCTGCCCGCCGACCGGCTCGAGGCCATCAGCGGCGAGCGCGACTGGTATTTCACCGATGCCGTGCGAAGCGATCCGCGCACTGCCCCCGTCCTGCAGGCGGCCCTGGATGCCCTCTGGCACTGTGACAGCGAGCTCGCCGCCGACGGCCTGCTGCTGAGGGTGTGCGAGACCTTGCGCCCCCATGCCCGGGCCCTGGCGGCCCCGCGCGAAGCGGCCCACCCTCTGGGCCGCGCCATCGACTATATGCAGGCCTGTTTCGCTCGCCCCATTACCCTGGCCGAGCTGGCCGGTGCAGTGAACCTCAGCCCCTACCACTTCCAGCGCAGCTTCAAGGCCCGCTTTCACGTCACTCCCCAGCAGATGTTGATGGCCATCCGCCTGCAGCGCGCCAAGGGCTGGCTGGCCGCAGGCCTGCCCGCTGCCGAGGTGGCCTCCGCCTGTGGTCTGGCCGATCAGTCCCACCTCAACCGTGCCTTCCTGCGCCGCTATGGCACCACCCCGGTCCGCTACCAGAAACAGGTGCAGGCTGGCCGCTAAAGCGCAATCTGGTTCAATACGCCCCCCTTCCCCCCTGCTAGGCTGGCCTCCTTCTTCTTTACCGGATATGAAACATGTTGATCGGAGTCCTGTTTGCCCTGCTGGCCGGCCTGATGTGGGGGCTCATCTTCGTCGCCCCCCTCTTGGTGGACGGCTATCCCCCCTCCCTGCTCGCGAGCGGCCGCTACCTCGCCTTCGGCCTCATCGTACTGCCGCTCGCCTGGCAGGCCCGCAAACACCTGGCGGCCCTCTCGGCCAGCGACTGGCGAGAGGCCCTCGCCCTCACTCTGGTGGGGAACCTCCTTTACTACTTCTGCCTGTCGGGGGCCATCTTGCGCATCGGTTCGCCCCTGGCGGCCATGTTTATCGGCACCCTGCCGGTGGTGACGGCCCTGGCTGCCAACCGCCTCTATGGCGCACGGGACGGTCGCCTCTCCCGCACCCGGCTCTACCCGTCCCTGGTGCTGATGGGGGCCGGCCTCTATCTGGTCAACAGCGCCGAGCTGATCTGGCACACCGAGGCGCGCACCGAACAACTGCTTGGGCTCGCCCTGGCGGTGGGCGCCGTGCTGTGCTGGACCTGGTATCCCCTGCGCAACGCCCGCTGGCTGCGCGAGCACCCGGGCCGCAGCCCGGCCGTCTGGGCCACCGCCCAGGGGCTGGTGACCCTGCCGGTGGCGCTCATTGCCTATCTCGGCAGCCTCGGCCATCTTGCCCTGAGCGCACCGGACTTTCCCCTGCCCTTCGGGCCGACGCCCCTGCGCTTCGTGCTGCTGATGGGGGCAGTGGGGCTCTTCTGCTCCTGGCTTGGCACCCTGTGCTGGAACGAAGCGAGCCAGCGCCTGCCGACCGTGCTGGTCGGGCCGCTCATCGTGTTCGAGACTCTGGCGGGGCTCTTTTACGCCTTTATGCTGCGGGGGATCATGCCCCCCATGAGTACCCTGGTGGGTGTCGTCTGTCTGGTGGCGGGAGTGCTCTACGTCATCACCGGCAAGCCGCAGCACCTGCCGGAAAAACCCGTCAAAGCACGGTTAACTTGATTCATGTCATCTTGATAAACCGCGGGTTTCCCTATACTGGCCGAGTTTTATCACTCGTTTTTGGGGGCTGCTGTGTGTGAAGTGACGCAAGCCCGGTTGGCCGAATGGCATCAGCGCCTTCTGACCGACTGGGCGCAAACAAGAGAGGAGCTGATCCGTCAGCTCAAGGCCTATCGACAAGATGACTGGGCACAGAAGGTGGAGCGCTGCGAGCGAGATCAACTGGTTGATCTGACCAGCCGTCTCGATCTGCCCGGAGTGGAACACAGCGTGGCACGCCTCAAGCGGCTCGACGCGGCGCTCTGCCAGATGGATCTGGGGCTCTATGGCTTCTGCTCCGATTGTGAGGAGCCGCTGCTCCCTGAACAGCTGGAACAGGATCCGACCCTGCAACGCTGCCCGCGCTGCGAGGCCCGCTACCGCAAGGGGTTCCACGCTCACGAACTCTGATGGGGGCACCCTTTGTGCCCGCCATTTTCCTCCTCCCCCCCTTCTCGCTTCCCAACATGACCAACCCCCTGGCGCGACGATCCCGGCAACCCCGGGGGCAGCCGCACAGGCATGAAAAAGGGGAGTCATGGACTCCCCTTCTCGTACTGCGTACTCGTCACTGGGCCAGCAGGTGGCCTACCAGCTCATGACGCCACCCTTGCAGCAGCATGGGCTTGTCCGCCCTGGCCCGCTCCTCGGCACTCATGCGCCAGCTCCAGGTGAAGTACTGGTGGATGATCTTCTTGCTCGCCACCAGCTCCGGCGGAATGTTGCTGGCCTTGGCCTTCTCCTCCACCATGGCCTTGATGCGCTTGAGCTCGGCCTTGTACTGGGGGAAGTCCACCAGACGGCGGATGGGATCGGGCCAGCTAGCAGGGTCGCTCTGCTGGGCGGCGGCGACGATGTCCAGCATCCGCTTGCCGTGGATCTTGATCTCGATGGGCGAGAGGCCCAGCTCGTTGAGATCCCGCAGCGAAGCGGGACGACGCTCCGCCACCTTGAACAGGTGCAGCTCTTTGACCACGAAGTTGAGGGCGAGATCCCGGCGTACCGCTTCCTGCTGGCGCCAGGCGGCCAGCTCGCGCAGGATGGCCAGCTCACGGCGACCCAGTTGCCAGGCGTTGACTATCTCGAGGTAGGCCTGACGGGGATCGCTGCCCTGGGTCTTGCGGGCGGAGTGGTTCTGGCACTCCTGTTCGAACCAGGGGAACTTGCCGCTCTCGCGCAGTCTGGCCATCACCTTCTCGTAGAGGGGCATGAGGTAGAAGACATCCGCCGCGGCATATTCCAGCTGACGAGGGGTAAGGGGGCGCGCCAGCCAGTCGGTACGGGCCTGATCCTTCTCAAGCTCGACCCCGAGGAATTCGTTGACCAAGGCGCCAAACCCCACCGACACGCCATGACCCAGGAAGGCTGCCGCCAGCTGGGTATCGTGCATCTGGTTGGGCAGGTGACCCGCTTGATGCTGGATGAGTTCCAGATCCTCACCGGAGGCGTGCAGGATGGCAATCTGTCCGGCCCGACCGAGGCGCTGCCACAAACCGGAGAGCTCCAGGGTCAGGGGATCGAGCAGGGCAAGCTGCTTGCCATCGTAGATCTGGAACAGACCGAGCTGGGGATAGTAGGTACGGGTGCGAACGAATTCGGTATCGATGGCCAGGGGAACGTCGGCCAGAGAAGCGAGATACTGATCCAGTTCGGCTTGCTGTGAAATGAGTTGATATTGCATCGTTGCCTGCACGTTGGTCGGATCCAGAAAGAAAAAACCGTGGATGTCCCACGGTTTTGCATAACGACAGCGCTGGACTGCAAAGCAGTGCATGCCGGTTACTGCTTGGCAATCTCCTCGTCGCGCAGCACGCGGCGCAGGATCTTGCCCACGTTGGTCTTGGGAAGTTCGTCGCGAAATTCTACCAGTTTCGGCACCTTATAGGCAGTCAGATGTTTGCGGCAGTGGGCAATTATCTCCTCTTCCGCCAGCTTTGCATCTTTCTTGACCACGAAGATCTTCACCTGCTCGCCGGACACCGGGTTGGGTACGCCGACGGCGGCTACCTCCAGCACCTTGGGATGCAGGGCCACCACGTCTTCTATCTCGTTCGGGTAGACGTTGAAGCCGGAGACCAGGATCATGTCCTTCTTGCGATCGACGATCTTGAAGAAGCCCTGCTCGTCGCATACCGCGATGTCGCCGGTGCAGAGCCAGCCATCCTGCATCACCTCGGCGGTCGCCTCCGGGCGCTGCCAGTAGCCGGTCATCACCTGAGGACCGCGCACCTGCATCTCGCCGGGGGCACCCCGTTCGGTGACCTGGTTCCCCTCGTCATCCACCAGACGGATCTCGGTGGAGCAGACCGGCAGGCCGATAGAGCCGTTGTAATCCACCAGATCATAGGGGCAGACGCTCACCAGGGGCGAGCACTCGGTCAGGCCATAGCCCTCCAGCAGCGGGGTGCCGGTCAGCCCCTTCCACTGCTCGGCCACCGCCCGTTGCACCGCCATGCCGCCACCGATGGTGAGCTTGAGCTTGGCAAAATCCATGCCCTTGAACTCGTCGTTGTTGACCAGGGCGTTGAACAGGGTGTTCACCCCGGTGATGCAGGTGAAAGGATACTTCTTGATCTCTTTGACAAAACCCGGGATGTCGCGGGGGTTGCTGATGAGCAGGTTGTAGCCCCCCAGACGCATGAACAGCAGGCAGTTTACCGTCAGGGCGAAGACGTGATAGAGCGGCAGCGCCGTGACCACGAACTCCTTGCCGCGCTCCAGCACGGGGCCATAGACACCGAGGCACTGCTCAACGTTGGCGATCATGTTGCGATGAGTCAGCATGGCCCCCTTGGAGAGGCCGGTGGTCCCGCCGGTGTATTGCAGGAAGGCGATGTCCTGGTTGCTGATCTCGGGTTTGATGTACTGCAGGTAGCGCCCCTTGGCGAGGGCCTGGCGCATGGTGCTGGCATGGGGCAGGTTGTACTTGGGCACCAGCTTCTTGACGTATTTGACCACGAAGTTGACCAGGGTCCCCTTGGCCAGCCCCAGGTTGTCACCCATCCGGGTCAGGATCACGTGCTTGACCGGGGTGTCATACACCACTTTTTCCAGGGTGTGGGCGAAGTTGGAAACGATGACGATGGCCTTGGCGCCGGAGTCTTTCAACTGATGCTCCAGCTCGCGCGGGGTATAGAGGGGGTTGACGTTCACCACCGTCATGCCGGCCCGCAGGATGCCGAATACCGCGATGGGGTATTGCAGCAGGTTCGGCATCATCACGGCCACCCTGTCCCCCTTGCCGAGCTTCAGCTCGTTTTGCAGGTAGGCGGCGAAGGCTCGGGACTGCTCCTCCAGCCGGCGGTAGGTAATGGTCTGCCCCATGTTGACGAAGGCGGGCTGATCGGCGAACTGGTTCACCGACTCTTCAAACATCTCGACCAGAGAGCCGTATTGGTCTGGATTGATCTCGGCGGGCACCCCTTCTGGATAACGCTTCAGCCAGACTCTTTCCACGAACTTCTCCTGCATAACTCGCACCTGTGCGCTCACTGTGTTGCCTCCGTCCCTGTCACATCCATTTCAATCAGTTGTTTTAAGTTCATGCTCTAATGCCGCACATATTTACATAAGGCAACATCAATTAACAGTGAATTAACAACGGGAAATGTGAGGGAGAAAGCAAACCTGACATGATTCAAAGCCGCCGATCCTACCGGATTTGAGCGAAGTTTTCGATATAAACGGCGGTTTCTGATGAATTTTCCATATGAAAATGATGGCCTCCTGCCACCGTCACCCGTTCAATGTGGCCAAAGGCCGCCTCCCGCAACTGCCACTGTGCCAGGAGCCCGGGGAAGCCCTGCTCTCCCCGGATAAAGAGCACCGGACAGACGATGGCCCGGATCAGGGCCTGGGCCTGCCCCTCGCTCATGCGCAGGGGCGAGAGATCGCGAAGACGGGGATCACTGCGCCAATACCAGCGCCCTTCCCGCGCCTCCAGTTGTCGCTCGCAGATAAGGCGTGCCGCACTCGGGGGGATGTCCGCCACCTTGCAGCGGGCAGCCACTGCCTCCTCGAGGGTGGCAAATCCACTGGTTGCACGCTCACGGGTACGAGTGCGGTTGAGGATGGCGCGGCGCAGCTGCCCCGGTACCTCCTCGTCGGGCTGGCTCAAGGGGCCGAGCCCCTCCAGCAGAATGAGCCGCTCGATTTGCTCGGGAAAGATGCCGGCATAGGCAGAGGCAATCAGCGCCCCCAGAGAGTGACCAAGCAGGATGAAACGCTGCCAGCCCGCGGCCTGGGTGATCTGGTAGAGATCATCCAGCCAGTCCACGAAGACATAGGGAGTCGACTTGTGATCGGAGTGACCATGGCCCGGCAGATCGACGCAGACCAGATGAAACGCCCCCAGCCAGGGGGCCAGAGGCAAAAAGCTGGCACCGTTGTCGAGCCAGCCATGGAGGGCCACCAGCAGCGGTCTGCCCTCCTGACCATTGTCCAGCAGGGCGATGTGCCGCCCGTCCGCCAGGCGCAGCCTGCGCTCCTGCAATGTCGCCGTCATCCGGGCTCCTCAGCGGCTCAGGGGCCGTCTGGGCCAGAAGGGATCATAGAAAGGATCGTAAAAGTAGGGATCCATGTATCGGATCTCCACCTCCTTCACCGGTGGCCACAGCTTGCTCCCCGTCACCTTGAGTACCGAGAAGCGATACTTGTGCTCGCCAATCTGGCTGTCTACCGGCTTGTCGAGGGTGCCGAGCACCGTCAGGCTGCGACCCTTGGCATAGAGGGTCGGGTCGACAAACCCCTGCATGATGGCGAGAAAACGACCTGGGCTCTGCTCGGTCTGCTCCGGCACCCCGTTGGACTTGAGGGGCAGATAGACCACCTCGATGACACTCTGATCCGCCTTGTTGTGGACCGCCGAGATGACACCGCTCCAGCGGGCCGGCTTGCCTTCCATCCCCTGCAGGGTAGGCTGATAGGCCACCAGCTGATCCGCAGGCTCATAGGCAAGCTCTTTGGGCACCGTGCTGCAACCGCTCAGCAGCAGCCCCACCAATCCCAGCATGATCACGGATTTTCTCATTCGTTTCTCCTTCATCGTCCGACAAAGCAGCCCGGGGCAGCCGTTGCCGCCTATTCGCGACCCGGCAGTTTCTTCCAGGTCACCTTGTCACGCAGATAGACAGGGGTGGCTTGCTCAACCGGCACCGCCTCACCCGCAAACCAGGCCTGGCGTGCCAGAGGCAGCATGTCGGCGGCCGCCGGGAAACGCACCTGGCTTGCCATCAGCACATCTGCCAGGCCGCCCAGGGTCTCCCCATAGGTTTCAAAACCGGTGCCAACGCAGCTCACCGCGCCAGTCAGCTTGTCACGGGCCTGCACCAGTGCGGCTGGCTCGCTCACCACCTCCTCGCCCACCAGCGTCATCACCCCGTCCACCAAGGCGTAGTGGCCGAAATAGACCTCGTCCATGCGCGCATCGATGGCGGCAAGCACCTGCTCGGCCCCTTCCAGCTTATGGGCCCCCTGGGCCATGGCTGCCAGGGTGGAGACACCGATCATCGGCACGCCGGCACCAAAGGCGAGCCCCTGGGCCACGCTGATCCCGATCCGTACCCCGGTGAAGGAGCCAGGCCCACGACCGAAGGCGATGGCGTCGAGCTCATCCAACGATAGACCGGCTTCATCCAACAGAGCCTGAACCATGGGCAGGATCTTGCGGGTATGGTCACGGGGCGCCTCTTCCCAGCGGGAAAAGAGGGTGTCACCCACCATGAGGGCTGCGGAGCAGGCTTCGGTGGCGGTATCCACGGCCAGGATCTTCAACTCATCCATTCTTTTTATTCTCTTCACATCAGTCAGTTAAATCGTCAGCATGGCCAAGGCCTGCCGTCATGCATGGCCGGGGCAATCAGCCCCGGCGCGGCGGACTCACTCCCGTGGTCCGAAAAATTCTCCCAGGGTCGCCAGCTCCCGGGTCCGTGGAATGGCAGGCAGGCTCTTGATGAAGGTGGCGCCATAGGGCTTGTTGACCACCCGAGGATCACAAATAACCAGTACGCCGTGATCACTGCGATCACGGATGAGCCGCCCCACCCCCTGCTTGAGGGCAATCACCGCCTTGGGCAACTGCAGCTCGGCAAAGGGATCCCCCCCCTTGAGCTTGCAATCCTCCACCCGTGCCTTGAGCTGGGGATCGTCCGGGCTAGCAAAAGGCAGTTTGTCGATGATAACACAGGACAATGCCGCCCCCCGCACGTCTATCCCCTCCCAGAAACTGCTGGTGGCCACCAGCACGGCCCGACCGTTTTCCACGAAGGTCTTGAGCAGCCGCTGCTTGTTGTCTTCCCCTTGCAGCAGGACGGTGCGGCCGATTTCCCGGCGCAGCACCTCAGCCACCTGGCGCATCACCTGATGGCTGGTGCAGAGGAAGAAGCACCCCCCTGGCGTCTTGTTGATGAGGGGGATCATCAGGGTCGCCAGCTGCTCCCCGCGCCCGAAGGCATTGGGCTCTGGCAGGAAACGGGGTACGCACAGGCGCGCCTGCTCGGCGTAATCGAACGGACTGTCGAGAATGAGTTCGGCGCTGCCGGCCAGCCCCATCTCGGCGACGAAGTGGGCGAAGCGATTGTCCACCGTCAAGGTGGCCGAGGTGAAGACCCAGGCCACCTCGGGGCGCTGCACCTCGGCACCGAAGCGCTCGGCGACCGACAGCGGCGTCAGATTGAGGGTAAAGTGCAGACGCGAACAGTCATACCAGTAGGAGAAACCGGTCTGGTTGACCGCCAGCACCTCCCCAAGGCGGGTACGCAGCTCGCTGATGCGCTCGAAACAATGATCCAGCTGCTCCCCTCGCCCGAGCGCCAGTTTCAGCACTTCATAACAGAGCCCGATGGCATCGTTGAGGCGGGCCAGCGCCTGGGCCCAGAGGGATTGTCTCAGCAGATCCCGGGTGTTGCCGCGCCCCCCCTCCACGCCGAAGGCAAGGCGCAAATCCTGACTGGCAATGGCGAGCCTGTCCGCCGCCTTGCCAAGCTGGGCCATGTCATGAGCCTCTGCCCGGTAGGCGAGCTGGATATCCTGCGCCAAATCCTGGATGGTGCGACTGCCCACGGACTTGCCGAAGTAGTGGCTGGCGATCTCGGGCAGCTGGTGCGCCTCGTCGAAGACATAGACCTGCACCTCGGGCACCAGCTCGCCAAAGCCGGTGTCTTTGACCGCCATGTCGGCGAAAAAGAGATGGTGGTTGATCACCACCACCTGGGCGTCCATGGCACGGCGCCGGGCGATGACCAGGTGACAATCATCGTAATAGGGGCAGTCGCGACCCAGGCAGTTGTCGTTGGTGCTGGTGACGTGGGCAAGGATCTCGGCGTTCTCCTGTAGCCCCGGGATATCCCCCACATCGCCGTTGTCGGTGGCAGTCGACCAGGATTTGACCTTCACGAGATCGCTCAGGATCTCGGGCTTTTGCAGATGGGATTCACTCAACAGCCGGTTCATCCGCTCGATGCAGAGATAATTGCTGCGCCCCTTGAGCAGTGCCACCGGCGGGGTGTAGTGAAGCGCCCCCGTGATGGTGGGCAGATCCCGATAGAAGAGCTGCTCTTGCAGGTTCTTGGACCCGGTACTGATCACCACCCGCTTGCCGGATTCCAGCGCAGGCACCAGATAGGCATAGGTTTTGCCAGTGCCCGTTCCAGCCTCCACCAGCAAGCGGCCACCTTGCTTGATGGCGCGCGACACCGCCTCGGCCATCTCCAGTTGCGGGGCACGGGCCTTGAAGCCGTCGATATGGCGGGCCAGGGGGCCGTCTGGCTTGAACAGGGTCTGGATGATGGTCAAAGGCATGTCCCGCTGCAAAAGCGGGCATTATGCCAAAAGCGCGGAAAAAGCGGGACTGATAATGCGTTCAGACGAAGAGATCAATCCGGTGGTCCGGATCCGGTTTGTGATCATCATCCTGCACCGCTGGTTGATCAGGCTTTGGCGGCTGCTCTCTCTGCTGGTGATGCTGGCCACCGCCGCCATTGTCGGTGCCTATCTTGCGCAGCTGATGTTTCTGGCTGATCTGGGTCACCTCCCGCTTGATGTCATCCGGGCTCGGTGTCGAGGGTGCGCGGGGCAGGATGGGAAATAACAGGTCCTGGCTGGGCATGATGTCGCCTCCTTTGGCATCTCATTGTCTAGTTATCGACCAGAAAACCGTTTTCTCAACTTTAATCGTCCGGATCACATTTTTCGGTTGCATTTTCTGTCAAGGCAGGTAGTTTAAATCGGGCGTCAACAACGGCATCTGATTTGTAAAGGATTCATTACATCATGAAGTTCACCACCCTGAAGACTCATCATCACCATCATCATCCCGAATAGTCTTTCAGGAGGTTGACTGCTGGAAGACACTTAACTGGTGACTTCCAAAAGGACCGCAAGATTCATGAACCCTCGGAAGCACATACTTCCGAGGGTTTTTTCGTTTTTGACTAGAAGGAAATCGAGCAATGGAAACACAACGTCTGCGCATCGCCATGCAAAAATCCGGTCGTTTGAGCCAGGATTCCCAGGCCCTCTTCAAGAGCTGCGGCCTCAAGATCAACCTGCGGGAACAGCGCCTCATCGCCCATGTCGAGAACATGCCCATCGACATTCTGCGAGTGCGTGATGACGACATCCCGGGTCTGGTGATGGAAGGGGTGGTCGATCTTGGCATCATCGGCGAGAACGTTCTCGAAGAGGTGCAGCTCATTCGCGCAGCCCAGGGGCAGCCCTTTGCGGTGAAGACCCTCAAGCAGCTCGACTTCGGCGGCTGCCGCCTCTCTCTGGCGGTGCCGGACGATGTCAACTACACAGGACCCGAGAGCCTGGCCGACAAGCGCATCGCCACCTCCTACCCCGGTCTGCTCAAGCGCTTCTTCGACGAGAAGGGCCTGGGCTTCAAGAGCGTGATGCTGGGTGGCTCGGTGGAAGTGGCCCCCCGCGCGGGTCTGGCCGATGCCATCTGCGATCTGGTCTCCACCGGCGCGACCCTGGAAGCCAACGGCCTGAAAGAGGTCGAGGTGATCTACCGCTCCAAGGCCGTCCTGGTGCAGGCTCCCAACCCCCTGAACGATGCCAAGCAGAAACTCATCGACAAGCTGCTGCCCCGCATCCAGGGGATGCAGCAGGCGCGCGAAAGCAAATACATCATGCTGCACGCCCCCAAAGACAAGCTCGATGCCATCACCGATCTGCTGCCGGGGGCGGAGCGTCCCACCATCATGCAGCTCGCCGGTGACACCAACCAGGTGGCCCTGCACGTCGTCTCCAGCGAAACCCTGTTCTGGGAGACCATGGAACAGCTCAAGGCCCTGGGTGCCAGCTCCATCCTGGTGCTGCCCATTGAAAAGATGATGGAATAAGCCGAGATGATGGAATAAGGAAGACACATCATGCAGACCCTGATCTGGAAGACCCTCTCCCCCGCCCGGCAAGCCGAGGTCCTGACCCGGCCCGCCCTTGGCGACGAAGCCGACATCGGTACCGTGGTGCGAGACATCATTGCCGCGGTACGTAGCCGGGGCGATGAGGCCCTGCGCGAGCTGAGCCAGCGTTTCGAACGCGCGCCCCGCGAACAGCTTCGGGTGAGCGACGCGGAAGTGGATGCCGCCTGCGCTCGACTCGGTGATGACATCAAGGGTGCCATCGAGGCCGCCATCGCCAATATCCGTACCTTCCACGCCGCCCAGGTACAGCCCGTCGTCCGAGTCGAAACCCAGCCCGGGGTACTGTGCGAGCTGCGCACCCAACCCATCAGCCGGGTCGGCCTCTATGTCCCGGGAGGCAGCGCGCCGCTCCCCTCCACCGTGATGATGCTGGCCATTCCGGCAAGCCTGGCCGGTTGCCGTGAGGTGGTGCTCTGTACCCCGTCTCCGGCGAGCGACGAGATCCTGTTTGCCGCCCGCGCCTGTGGCGTCCGTCAGGTGTTCGCCATCGGCGGCGCCCAGGCCATCGCGGCCATGGCCTATGGCACGCAAACCATCCCCAAGGTGGACAAGATCTTCGGCCCGGGCAACGCCTATGTGACCGAAGCCAAGGGCCAGGTTTCCCGTGACTGGCGGGGCGCCGCCATCGACATGCCAGCCGGCCCCTCCGAGGTGCTGGTGATCGCAGACGAGAGCGCCAACCCGGCCTTCGTGGCATCGGATCTGCTCTCCCAGGCCGAGCACGGCCCCGACAGCCAGGTGGTGCTGGTCACCACCTCCGCTTCCCTGGCCGATGCCATCGGCAGCGAGATCCAGGCGCAACTCGCCGACCTCAGCCGCCGCGACATCGCCGAGCAAGCCCTGAAGGCAAGCCTGGTGATCCTCTGCGACAACCTGGAGGAGGCCTGCGCCATCTCCAACGCCTATGCACCGGAACACCTCATCGTGCAGACCCGGGCACCCCGGGATCTGCTGGACAAGCTCGAGAACGCGGGCTCCATCTTCCTCGGGGCATGGACACCGGAGTCGGTCGGTGATTACGCCAGCGGCACCAACCACACTCTGCCCACCTACGGCTATGCCCGCACTTGCTCGAGCCTGGGGCTTGCTGACTATCAGCGCCGCTACACGGTTCAAGAGCTCACTGCAGACGGCATTCGCGGCCTTGGCCCCATTGTCCAGCGCATCGCCCAGGCCGAGGGGCTCGATGCCCACAAGCATGCCGTCACCCTCAGGTTGAACGCCCTGGCCGCCGAGCCCCAACAAACAGCACAGCAGAAGGATTTGTCATGAGCATCGTCAATCTGGCCCGTCGCGTTGTACGGGCTCTCACTCCCTACCAGTCCGCGCGCCGCATCGGCGGCCAGGGCCACGTCTGGCTCAATGCCAACGAGGCCCCCCTGGCCTATCCCTTCACCGTCGAGGGGAGTCGCCTCAACCGCTATCCCGAGTGCCAGCCGGCCGAGGTGGTGAATGGCTATGCCGCCTACGCCGGGGTCAATCCGGATCAGGTGCTGGTAAGCCGCGGTGCCGACGAGGCCATCGAGCTCTTGATCCGCACCTTCTGCGAGGCGGGGGAAGATCAGATCCTCATCTGCCCCCCCACCTACGGCATGTACGCCATCAGCGCCGAGACCTGTGGCGTGGGGATTGTCGAGCAGCCATTGACCGCCAGCCGTCAGCCGGACTGGCCCGCCATCGCCGATCGCCTCTCTGACGTGAAGCTGGTGTTCCTCTGCTCCCCCAACAATCCCACCGGGGATCTGGTGGGCCGCAAGGGACTCGTCGCCCTGCTGGAGAAGGCCCGGGACCGCGCCATCATCGTCGTGGACGAGGCCTACATCGAATTCTGCCCGGAGGCCTCTGTGGTGGACCTGCTCGCCCAATACCCGAACCTGGTGGTGACCCGTACCCTCTCCAAGGCCTTTGCCCTGGCAGGGATCCGCTGCGGCTTTACTTTGGGGGATCCCGAGGTGATTGCCATGCTGGCCAAGGTGATCGCGCCCTACCCCATTCCCGACCCCATCGCCCAGATTGCCGCCCAGGCGCTCTCTCCCATGGGGCTGGAACTGATGCAGGAGCGGGTGCTGGAACTCAACAAGCAAAAGGCGCTCATCAAGGCGGAGCTGCTTCGTCTGCCCTGCGTCAAGGAAGTGTTCGAGGACAAGGGCAACTTCGTGCTGGTGCGCTTCAAAGATGGCGCCGCCGTGTTCGCCGCCATGAAGGCCGCCGGCATCATCTTGCGTGATTTCTCCAGCAAGCCTGGCCTTGACAACAGCATCCGCATCACCATCGGCTATCAGGGCGAAATGGACGCCGTGCTGGCCGTGCTGCGTGACCTGCCCCCACCCTCTCTGTAAGACAAGCAAGGATGTAGCGATGAAAACCCCGTTTTTGTTTATCGACCGTGACGGCACCCTGATCGAGGAGCCGGTCACCGACAAGCAGGTGGACAGCCTTGCGAAGCTGCGCTTCGAGCCCATGGTGATACCTGTGCTGCGTGAGCTCCAGGCCGCCGGCTACGTGCTGGTGATGGTGACCAACCAGGATGGGCTCGGCACCGCCAGCCTGCCCCTTGAACACTTCCAGCCGCCCCACGACCTGATGATGCACCTCTTCGAATCCCAGGGTGTTACCTGGGAGCAAGTGCTGATCTGTCCACACTTCCCTACCGACGGTTGCAGCTGCCGCAAGCCTCACCTTGGGCTGGTGAAGGAGTATCTCGCCTCGGGCCGCATCGACTTTGCCAACTCCTTCGTGATTGGCGACAGACAGACCGACATCCAGCTTGCCGAGAACATGGGCATCCGCAGCATACGTTACCACCCGCAAGATCACGGCTGGACTGTCATTCGTGATCAGCTGCTCTCCAAGGGGCGCGTGGCCGAGGTGGAGCGCTACACCAAGGAGACCCGCATCCAGGTGGCGGTGGATCTCGACAAGAGCGGTGGCAACCAGATCGCCACCGGCATCGGCTTCTTCGATCACATGCTGGATCAGATAGCGACCCACGCGGGCTTTCGCCTCAAGCTCAAAGTGAGCGGCGATCTGCACATCGACGATCACCACACGGTGGAAGATGTGGGATTGGCGCTGGGTCAAGCCCTGCGCCAGGCCCTTGGCAACAAGCGCGGCATCGGCCGCTTCGGCTTCGTGCTGGCGATGGACGAGGTGCAGGCGGTGATCGACGGGCGTCCCCGCCAGGAGGCTGACAACACCTCGCTGACCGAGCTGGACGTGGCCACGGCGCTGGATCTGAGCGGCCGTCCCTACTTCGTGTTCGACTGCCCGAGCGGCTTTGGTCGCGACAGCGTGGGAGAGATGGCCACCGAGATGGTGCCCCACTTCTTCCGCTCCCTCTCTGACGCCATGGCCATCACCTTGCAGATGAAGGTGGGCAGCGGCAACACCCACCACCAGGTGGAAGCGCTGTTCAAAGGCTTTGGCCGCGCCCTGCGCCAGGCCATTCGCGTGGAAGGGAGCGAGCTTCCCTCCAGCAAGGGGGTGCTGTGATGGGGAAACAGAACCTGGTCATCATCGACACCGGCTGCGCCAATCTCGCCTCGGTGCGCATGGCGTTCGAGCGCCTCGGCGTGCAGCCCAGGGTGAGCTGCAAGGCCGCCGACATCGAGCAGGCCGACAAGCTGATCCTGCCCGGCGTCGGCACTGCCATCGCCGCCATGAAGAACCTCAATGAGCGGGAACTGGTGCCCCTCATTCGCGCCGCCAAGCAGCCGCTGCTCGGTTTTTGCCTCGGCATGCAGATGCTGGCACAGGCCTCGGAAGAGAACATGAGCGCCGATGGCAGCGAAGGAGCGCTCATCGACTGCCTCGGCATCGTGCCTGGCAGGATCCGCCTGATGGAGGTGGGCAACCTGCGCCTGCCCCACATGGGCTGGAACCAGATTGAACACGACGAGACCCACCCGCTACTCAAAGGCATCCCCAGCGGCAGCTACTTCTACTTTGTCCACTCCTATGCGCTGGAGGTGACCGACGCGACCCTGGCGACCTGCGACTACGGCCTGCCCTTTACCGCCATCGTCGGGCGGGACAACTTCTTTGGCGCCCAATTCCACCCGGAGCGATCCGGCCCGGCCGGTGCCCGCCTACTGCAAAACTTTCTGGAGCTATGACAGGCATGATTATTCCCGCAATCGACCTTATCAACGGTCAGGTCGTGCGCCTCTACCAGGGCGACTACGGCCAGAAAACCGCCTACAGCGACAACCCGCAGGCCCGCTTCGATGACTATGTCAGCCAGGGGGCGGCGCAGCTGCACCTGGTGGATCTGGACGGCGCCAAGGATGCCAAGGCCCGCCAGTTGGCCCTCATCGCCCAGCTGCTGTCCGCCACCGAGGCACCGGTGCAGGTCGGCGGCGGCGTGCGCAGCGAACAGGATGTGGCCGACTTGCTGGCGGCCGGCGCCAGCCGGGTGGTGATCGGTT
The DNA here is from genome assembly GCF_040907765.1 of Aeromonas sp. s9. NCBI lineage: Bacteria > Pseudomonadati > Pseudomonadota > Gammaproteobacteria > Aeromonadales > Aeromonadaceae > Aeromonas > Aeromonas sp. s9. Next base: position 14,703 of record NZ_JBFOCK010000095.1, on the reverse strand, counting down.
CCACCGCCGTCAAATCCCCGGATCTGGTGGCCAGCTGGATGGAGAAATATGGTCCCGAGCGCATCGTGCTGGCCCTGGATGTCAACATCGATGAACAGGGCAACCGCCACATCGCAGTGGCTGGCTGGCAGGAGAACAGCGGCATCTCCATCGAGGCGCTGATCGAGCGCTTCCTCCCCGCCGGACTCAGGCATGTGCTCTGCACCGACATCAGCCGGGACGGTACCCTGGCGGGCACCAACGTCGAACTCTACCGGGATCTCTGCGCCCGCTACCCGAGCGTCGGCTTCCAGGCGTCCGGCGGTATCGGCGGTCTGGCGGATATCGAGGCGCTCAAGGGAACCGGCGTCAAGGGGATCATCCTCGGCCGTGCCCTGCTGGAGGGCAAGTTTGACGTGGCAGAAGCCATTCACTGCTGGGGTGACGGCCGCGCTGCGTGACGCGCCCCTTTCCGGCATCAGACAGCCTGCCCATCCGGGCAGGCCTCTTTCTCCCCGATGGGGGCGAACCTTATGATTTGGCAGCAATTGGCTCTATACTCGACCTCACAGGGATAGCGTCATGGAAGACATATGTTGACACCTCACAACGCCACCATCCTGATCGTCGACGACTCACCCGAAAATCTGATGGTACTGACCGAATTGCTTTCGCCTCATTACCGCGTGCTGGCTGCGCAGAGCGGGGAAAAATGCCTGCGCATCGTCAGCGCGGATCCAAAGCCTGACCTCATCCTGCTGGATGTGATGATGCCCGGCATGGATGGTTATGAAGTGCTCAGGCAATTGCGTCAGTCCCCGATCAGCAGCCGTATTCCCGTCGTTCTGCTCACCGCCCTCGCCGACCCCCAGAGCGAGGAGTTCGGCCTCTCCCTCGGCGCCGCTGATTACATCACCAAGCCCATCAAACCGGTGGTCGTTCAGGCCCGGGTGCGTACCCAGCTGGAGGCCAAGCAGGCCCGTGACGGTCTGCAAAACCAGAATGCGGCGCTGGAAGCCGAGGTCGCGCGGCGAATGGCGGAAAACGACCTGATCCAGCAGGTCTCCATCCGCGCCCTCGCCCATCTGGCGGAGATCCGCGACCCCGAAACCGGCAACCATATCCTGCGCACCCAGGGCTATGTGCGTCTGCTGGCGAGCGCCCTGGCTGATCACCCCCGTTTCGCCGATACCCTGAGCCCGGGTTACATCGATCTGCTGAGCCGCTCCGCACCGCTTCATGATATCGGCAAGGTGGGCATTCCCGACCACATCCTGCTCAAGCCGGGCAAGCTGACCCCGGAGGAGTGGCAGATCATGCGCACCCACGCCAAGCTCGGCAGCGATGCCATCGAGGAGGCCGAACAGGACATGGAGCAGCCCCTGGCCTTCCTCACCCTGGCCAAGGAGATCGCCCACTGGCACCACGAGAAGTGGGATGGCAGCGGCTACCCGGATGGCTTGCAAGGGGACGCCATACCCCTCTCGGCCCGCCTGATGGCGCTGGCAGACGTGTTTGACGCCCTCATCTGCGCCAGGGTCTACAAGCCGGCCATGAGCTACGACGAGGCTCGCGCCCTCATCCTCTCCGGCAGCGGCCACCATTTCGATCCCGATGTCGTGACCGCCTTCGATCGCCATTTCGACGCGTTCGTCACCATTGCCGAACGCTACCAGGATGGCAGCGAGGCCGTGGATGGCTGAGGCTCCCCTGACCCGGGCACATGTGCTCAACGTCGTGCTCACCTATGCCGCCGTGGCAAGCCTGTGGATCCTGCTCTCCGACAAGGCGGTGGAGTGGCTGTTCAGCACCCCTGCCCAGTTTGCCATGGCAAGCACCATCAAGGGCTGGCTCTTCATCCTCATCACGGCCCTCATGCTTTATGCCATGCTGCGTCGTCGCATTGACACCACCGGCAGCACACCTGTCTTTACGCGGCGTCAATGGATCCCCTTCCTGTTGCTCAACGGGCTCATTTTGGCCCTGACCGCCATGGCCATCGCCCGCAACATCGAACTGGCACGCAACAAGGAGGTGGCTCGTCTCGAAGCCATCGCGGATCTCAAGAGCCAGCGCGTCACCGAGTGGCTCGGAACCCACGAGCAGGATATTCACCAGCTCATAAAGGGTCTGGGCAGTACTGATTTCTATCGTCCCGGACAAGCACCATCCTCACCCGAAGCGATCACGCCACCACTGGCAAGGCTGCTCGAATTCATCTCGGTACGCGGATTTCACGGTGCGGCCGTGTTCAATCCTGCCGGACAGCCCCTGTGGCATACCCCGGGTGGCGACACCATGAATGCCACGTTGCGTGACGCCCTGCCACGGCTCGAGCAGGGCAACGTCATGCGTCTTGGTCCCTATCTCGATGATCGCGGTCACGCCAGGCTGGACTTTCTGGTCAATCTGGAGGTTGCTGCAGGACCTGCCCCCGTGCTGGTGATGCAGATAAGCGCAAATCGCTGGCTCGATCAGATCCTGGGGTCCTGGCCCGTCCCAGACAGCAGTGGAGAAGCCATTCTGTTTCGCCAGCAGGGGGATCAGGTCCACTATCTGAGTAGCCTGCGCTATCGCCCGGAACCGGCTCTCACCCTGCACTATCCCGTCACCCACCCCACCCTGCTGGCTGCCCAGTATTTGCGGCTCGCCGAACGCGGCATGCCCCAGGTACTCTATGGCCAGGATTACCGGGGCAGCGAGGTCTTCGGGGTTGTCTATCCGGTCATGAACACGGACTGGTACCTGCTGGCCAAGATCGACAAGGCGGAACTCTACCAGGCCACCTTCAAGGAGAGCGTCTGGATCGGTCTCATCGGCCTGCTGGTGCTCTTTGTCACCAACGCCGGCATCATCCTGCTGCGCCAGCACACCCGGCTGCAGATGGCCGAGCAGCTTCAGCATTCCCAGTCCCAGCGGCTGGAGGCGTTGCAACTGCTCTCCGCCATCGCCGACAGCTCGGAAGACGCCATCTTCGCCAAGAACAAGGAGGGCAGATACATCCTCTTCAACCGGGCCGCCAGCCAGTTTGTCGGCAAGCCGGTTGACGAGGTGCTGGGCCAGGATGATCTGACGCTCTTCCCGCCGCAGCAGGCGCAGATGCTGATGGCATCCGGGCGCCAGGTCATAGAGCGCAACCGGGTGCAGACCGAGGAGGAGTACCTGACCCTGCCCGATGGCGAGCATGTGTTTCTCGCAACCAAAGGCCCCTTGCAAGACAGCGAGGGGCAGGTGATCGGGATCTTCGGCATCTCTCGGGACATCACGGACTTCAAACGGGCCGAGGCCGACTTGCGAGAGCGGGAGGGGCTGTTCCGTGCACTGGTGGAGCAATCCCTTGCCGGGATCTACATCATCCAGCAGGGTCGGCTCTGCTACATCAACCCCTGTTTTGCCCGACTGTTTGGCTATGACACCCCGGGGGCGCTGATCGCCGTTGGCCAGTTGCACGCCCTTGCCGCTCCCAAGGACAGCACCAGGGTTGCCGAGCTGGTGCACGCGTGCGAGCAGGACGCGCGCGATATCCACACCCGCTTCAGTGCCCTGCATCAGCACGGGGAATCCCTGGAGATCGAGCTGTACGGGCGGCGCGTCGACTACCTCGGCCAGCCCGCCATCATCGGCATTCTGCTCGATGTCACCGAACGGGAGCAGGTTGAACAGGCCCTGACCCGCCAGGCCAGCGAGCTGCGCCAGCAGAACCATGAGCTGGAGCGGTTCAACAAGGTGATGGTAGACAGGGAGCTCGCCATGCTGGCCCTCAAGCACCAGATCAACGGGCTCTCCCGTCGGCTCGGAGTGCCGCCCCCCTATCCCCAGGCCCCCATGCCACCGGAGGATCTCCCATGATGAGCTGGTCACCCCTGTGGCATGTGCGCCCCTCCACCCAGCGCTGGGGGATCTCCCTGCTGGCCGTGCTGCTGCCCGTTCTGATGTTGCAAATCCGTGTCCAGCTGCCCATCGCCTTTGGTGAGCGACCGCTGCTGGTTCTCTTCATGCTGCCCATCATCGTTTGCGCCCTGTTGGGGGGCTTGTTGCCAGGTCTGCTCTGCACCCTGATCACCGCCCTGGTCACCAGCTATTTCATGCTCCCCCCCATTTATTCACTGAGTGTCGAGGCTGGCCAGGATCTGGTGCAATGGTGCCTGCTCATCGCCAACGGTCTGCTCATCAGCGTTCTCAGTGCCGCCTTTCATCGCGCCCGGGCCAGAGAGGTCCTGCGCTGGCAGGAGCTGATGAACACCCAGAACCAGTTGCAGCAGAGCGAGAACCGCTTCCAGGTCACCTTCGAACAGGCAGCGGTCGGCATCGCCCTGGTCTCCCCCGATGGACACTGGCTGCGTGTCAATCAGCGGCTGTGCCACATCCTGGGCTACCGGGCCGACGAGCTCACCGGGATGACGTTCCAGCAGTTGACCCACCCGGACGATCTCTACCTCGATGAGGCCCATGTGGCCCGGGTGCTGGCGGGAACTATCCCCCACTACACCCTGGAGAAGCGCTACCTGCACAAGGGGGGCGAGATCATCTGGACCACTCTGACGGTGGCCCTGGTGCGCGACGCCGAAGGCAATCCCGACTACTTCATCTCCATCATCGAGGACAACCGGCAGAACAAGGAGACCGAGGAGGCGCTGCGCCGCAACGAAGCCATACTGCGCGAGTCCCAGCGTCTCGCCAAGATAGGGAACTGGCGCTGGCGCGTGGCCGATGACAGCCACTTCTGGTCACCGGAGATCTATCGCATCTATGGCCGGGATCCGGCCCTCCCCCCTGCCGTCTATCCCGAGGTCAGAAAATACTTCACTCAGGAGGGGTGGCACACGGTGGCCCAGGCCGTCGAGCGCTGCAGGATGGACGGGCAGCCCTACGAGTGCGATGCCGAAGTGATCACGGAGCAGGGGGAGACCGCCTGGGTCATTGCCCGCGGGGCGGCGCTCAGGGACAGGGATGGCACCATACTCGAGCTCTACGGCACCGTGCAGGATATCACGGAGCGCAAGCTCGCAGAGCAGCGCCTGCAACACAATCAGCAGATGGCGCTCGATACCCAGCGTCGTGCTCGCCTCGCAGCCCTGAACCTGATGGACGACGCCATCAGTGCACGGGTGCGTGCCGAAACCGTCAGCAGCGCCCTGCGCGAGAGCGAGCAGCGCCTGCTGATGGCCCAGGAAGGGGCCCATGTCGGCATCTGGGAATGGGATATGGTCAGCAACCGTCTCTTCTTCTCGCCGGAATGCGCCCGCCTCTATGGCCGCAGTGCCGAGGCGCTCGGCGAGCTGGCCGCCTGGCAAGCCTGCCTGCATCCGGATGACAGGCCCCGCATCGAGCAGTTGCTAGCGGAGCGGGCGGTCAGCGGCGCCCCCGTCGAGCTGGAGTTCAGGATCCTGCTGCCAGATGGCGGCATCCGCTGGCTGGTGAGCAAAGGGAGCGTCTATCGGGACGCCCAGCAGCGGCCCGTGCGCCTCCTTGGCATCCATCTGGACATCACCCAGAGCAAGCTGGCCGAGCAGCAGTTGCGCCAGTTGTCCCTGGCCCTCGAACAGAGCCCTGACGGCGTCTTCATCACCGACACCCGGGCGCGCATCGAGTACGTCAACCCCGCCTTCCTCGCCGCCAGCGGTTACCAGCAGCACGAAGTGATAGGCCGGACCCCGTCCCTGCTGCGCTCTGGCCTCACCCCGGATGCCAGCTATGTCGCCCTGTGGGATGCCATCAACCACGGCCAGCGCTGGCATGGCGAATTCATCAACCAGCGCAAGGATGGCTCCCACTACCAGGTGCTGGCCACGGTGTCGCCGATCCGCCAGGAGAGCGGCGAAATCACCCACTACGTCACGGTCCAGGCCGACATCACCGAGAAGAAGCAGCTCGGCGAGGAGCTGGACCAGTATCGTTACCACCTGGAGGAGATGGTCAACGAGCGCACCCGGCAGCTGGCCCAGGCCCACCAGCGGGCCGAAAGTGCCAACCACGCCAAGAGCGCCTTTCTTGCCAACATGAGCCACGAGATCCGCACCCCCATGAATGCCATCCTGGGGCTCACCTATCTGCTCAAGCGCGACACCCGGGATCCCACCGACCTCGAACGGCTGACCAAGATAGACACTGCCGCCCAGCACCTGCTCAGCATCCTCAACGACATCCTGGATCTCTCCAAGATCGATGCGGGCAAGATGACGCTGGAGCTGACCGATTTCTCCCTCTCCGCCATGCTGGACAACGTCCGCGCCCTGATGAACGACCAGGCCAGGGCCAAGGGGCTCACCATAGTGACGGACATCGGCGATACCCCCGCCTGGGTGCACGGCGACATCACCCGCCTGCGCCAGGCCCTGCTCAACTATGCGACCAACGCCATCAAGTTCACCGAGCAGGGAACCGTCACCCTGCGCGTCAGGCTGGCCCGCCCCCTCACCACCGGCTACCTGCTGCGCTTCGAGGTGGAAGACACCGGCATCGGCATCACCCCTGCACAGCGCGAGAAGCTGTTCCAGGCGTTCGAACAGGCGGATGTCTCCACCACTCGCAGATATGGCGGCACTGGCCTTGGCCTTGCAATCACCAGCCGGATCGCCGCCCTGATGGGGGGTGAGGTCGGAGTCACCAGCGAGCCAGGCCAGGGAAGCTGCTTCTGGTTTACCGCCAGGCTGTTCAAGGCAAAAGAGGACGCTCCTTCCCGGACCCCGTCCGAGCAGGGGAACCAACAGGCCTTCAGCTTCCCTCGCCACGCCCGGATCCTGCTGGTGGAAGACAACGCCATCAACCGGGAAGTGGTGCTCGAGCTCCTGTGCCACAGCGGCCTCGTCATCGAGACTGCCGTCAACGGCCAGGAGGCCCTGGCCCTCGTCAACCAGCATCCCTTCGACCTCATCCTGATGGACATACAGATGCCGGTGATGGATGGCTACAGCGCCACCCGCGCCATCCGGGCCCTGCCCGGCATGGACAGGTTGCCCATTCTGGCGCTCACCGCCAGCGCCTTCGAGGAGGACAGAAAGGCGAGCGAGTCGGCCGGCATGAACGATTTCATTGCCAAGCCCGTCACCCCCGCCAAGCTGTTTGACGCCCTGCAGCGCTGGTTGCCCCAGAGCAAGGTCCCCGAGATTGACCCGGACGACAGCACTCGCCATCCCGTGACAGGCCCCCTTGCCCGCCTGCAGGCACACCAGGGTCTGGATCTCGACCAGGGGCTGGCGACCCTCAACGGCAATCAGGAGAAATACCTGGCCCTGCTTCGCTACTTCATCCATGAGCATGGCCAGGACATGGCCCGGCTGCACTGCCACTTGCAGGCCGGGGAGCACAGCGATGCAACTCGCATGGCCCACAGCCTGCGCGGCGTGGCGAGCACCCTGGGGGCACATGAGCTGTCGCGCCACTGCCTCGCCCTGGAGCAGGCCATCGCGGGCGGCGACACTGAGCCAACCGGACTCATGTCATCCATCGATGAGGAGATAGCCACCCTTTGCGCTCTGCTCGGGGACGATCTCGCCGCCCCGACCACCGATCTGGTGCCCCTGGGAGATCAGTGGCGCCAGCAACTGCTGGGCCAGATGGAAGCCCTGCTGGTGCAAAGCGACACCGCCGTGATCCCCCTCTACGAGCAGTATGCCGGCCCCCTTCGCCTCATGCTGGGGTCTCGCAGCGACACCCTGACCAGGCAACTGAAGGCGTTTGATTTTGATGCCGCCCTGCTCACCCTGCGCCAGCATATGGCAACGGACGAGACCCACCCGGACGATCGGGCTCCCCTCCCCGAGGCGCCAGCCTGCCATCCGGGGCAGGTGAAGGGCGACAAAGGGTTGAATCACTGAATGAAGTCATGCATATAGTGGGGTGCCCAGAGGCGACGAGACGGCCTGCCGGGCCTGTCGTTTCTCCCTTCATGGGCCCCCGTTCAAGGCATGCCAACCCTGTTCCCGTCCGCCGCCCGGGCCAACGCCGGCGGCAGAACGACGTTTCTTTAACCGTGCTTTACATGGAGCAATGAGCATGTTGTCAAAGCGTATTATCCCCTGTCTCGACGTCAAAGATGGCGTGGTGGTCAAGGGCGTGCAGTTTCGCAACCACGAGGTGATGGGCGGCATTGTCGACCTCGCCCGCCGCTACGCCGCCGAGGGCGCCGATGAGCTGGTCTTCTATGACATCACCGCCTCGAGCGACGAACGGGTAGTGGACAAGAGCTGGGTAAGCCGGGTGGCGGAAGTCATCGACATCCCCTTCTGCGTCGCCGGCGGCATCAAAAGCGTGGAGGATGCCCGCCAGATCCTGGAATTCGGTGCCGACAAGGTCTCCATCAACTCCCCCGCCCTGGCCGATCCCACCCTGATCACCCGGCTCGCCGAGCGCTTCGGCGTGCAGTGCGTGGTGGTGGGTATCGATTCCTACTTCGATGCCGCCCTCGGTCAATATCAGGTCAAACAGTATACCGGCGACGAGAGCCGCACCCGCACCACCACCTGGACCACCCTGGAGTGGGTACAGGAAGTGCAGCGCCGGGGCGCGGGAGAGATAGTGCTCAACGTGATGAACCAGGACGGCATGCGTCAGGGGTACGACCTTGAGCAGCTCAAGCTGGTGCGCGCCGTGTGCAAGGTGCCCCTCATCGCCTCCGGCGGCGCCGGGGCCATGGAGCACTTTCGCGATGCCTTTACCCTGGCCGACGTGGACGGGGCGCTGGCCGCCTCCGTGTTCCACAAGGGCCTCATTCCCATTCCCGAATTGAAACGCTGGCTGAAAAACGAAGGAGTCGCCATCCGTGAATAATCAAGCAGTAGACAATGCATTGCCGCTGGCCGAGCGCCTGGACTGGGCCAAGTGTGAGGGCATGATCCCCGCCATCGTCCAGCATTCCCTCAGCGGCGAAGTGCTGATGCAGGGCTTCATGACCCGCGAGGCGCTGGAAAAGACCCAGACCACCGGCCAGGTCACCTTCTTCAGCCGCAGCAAGCAGCGCCTGTGGACCAAGGGCGAGAGCTCGGGCCATGTGCTCAAGCTCGTCGCCATCACCACCGATTGTGATCAGGACTCCCTGCTCATTGCCGCCGACCCGGTCGGCCCCACCTGCCATCTGGGCAACCCCTCCTGCTTCGACGGCCACCCCGTGCCGCCGCTCGGCTTCCTGGCCGAGCTCGAACAGATCCTGGCATCACGCAAAGGGGCAGATCCCGCCACCAGCTACACCGCCAGCCTCTATGGCAAAGGCACCAAGCGCATCGCCCAGAAGGTGGGTGAAGAGGGGGTGGAAGTGGCCCTGGCCGCCATGGCGAAAGACAGAGAAGAGCTCATCAACGAATCCGCTGACCTGCTCTACCACCTGACCGTCTTGCTGCAAAACGAAGGCTTGGGTTTGAAGGATGTGGTGCAGCGCCTGCATGAGCGCCACACCAAGTAATTATTGAATTCTGTTCAACAAAACGGGCCCTGTGGGCCCGTTTCATTTCATGATTGTCCCCTCGCCGGGGGATGGCAGGCCCCGCGCCGCCCTCAGCCGATACGGGTCCAGAAGCTCATGTTGACCGAGTCATGGTCAAGCAGGGTCAGGTACTCCCCTGCCACGTCGTTGTGCAGCCACTGCTGGCAGTAGGCTTCCACCAGCGACTGGCTGGGGGCCATCACCACGTCCGCATAGAGGCCGTCGGCGCCGCGCAGCAGGCAGTGCATGATGAGCCCGGATTGCTGGACAAGAAACTCGGACTCGACCCGCCGTGACAGGGCGAGCAAATCCGCCTCCGTCACCCCTTCCCTGAGCCTAAAGGTGGCAAATTCGACGCCCCCTGCCTCTTGCATGTCACCCTTGATGATCACCTCGTTTTCTCCGTTGTGGATGGTCTGGAGAACCCAGCATAACGAAGGGCTACTGACAGCCTTGTGTCAGTCCTGAATGACTTTTTCGGCGCCACTGCGCCCAGGGGGGAACGCGTCCGACTGGCGCAGGGCAAGGTAATCGGCCAGGGTCGCACCAGGTGGTGCCCCTTCTCCCGGTCGGCACGACGCCAGGGTGTCGATGCGATCCACCCTGAAATCCCGGTAGGCCAGGCGCAGCGCACACCAGGCGCCGAGCGTCCAGCATCCGCCCCAGTAGAAGAGCCCGAGGGGAAAGAGCTGGCGTTCCGTCCTGCTGGCGCTGGCATCCCGGTAGCCAATGTGCAGCCAGTGACCGGCCGTGATGGCATCGTGCAACCTGTCCCAGCGAGCGTATGCAGGGTGCGCCGTGGAATAGTCCGGCACCCGCACCACGGGGACGCGAGGTGCCCGAGCCTCCTTGGCGGGCAGGGCCGCCTCAATCTTGGCGAGCAGGGCGCGGGCAGGATCGGCCATCCCCTTGCCCGTCAGCACCGCCACCAGGTTCACCCCGGTGATGAGGGCCTCCACCTCGGCCGCACTCAGTTGCAACGGGGCCATCTCGAACCCCTCGCTCAGCCGATAGCCCAGCCCGGCTTCCCCGTAAACCGGAATGCCCGCCAAAGAGAGATCGTCGATATAGCGGTAGATGGTGCGCTCCGACACACACAGGCGCGTCGCCAGCTCCCGGGCGGTCAGGGGTTGATGCGCCCGCAGCAGGTTGGTCAGTTGAAACAGTCGATCCGATTTTCTCACAGGCATCCTCAGGCTCGCGGGACATGGCAGGCATGGTAAGCCGGGACGGGCTCGAAAGGCACGTCTTGTTGGCTGGCGACCGCTACCGGCGAGGCCCTGCTTCTTTGCATCGCGCAACACAAAACGGACCCGCAGGCCCGTTGATGGCACGGCGCCTTTGTCGTCACGCCAACTGCTTGCGCAGCATGAATTTTTGCACCTTGCCGGTGGAGGTCTTGGGCAGCGGGGTGAAGATGATGCGCTTGGGGGCCTTGAAGTGGGCCATCTGCTCGCGGCAGAACCCGATGAGCTCGGCCTGGGTGAGCTCGCGCCCCTCCTTGAGCTTGACGAAGGCGCAGGGCACCTCCCCCCAGGTCTCGTCCGGCATGGCGATCACCGCGGCTTCTTCCACATCGGGGTGGCGATAGAGCACGTCTTCCACCTCCAGGCTGGAGATGTTCTCCCCGCCGGAGATGATGATGTCCTTGGATCTGTCCTTGATCTCCACATAACCGTCCGGGTGCCAGACCGCGAGATCCCCGCTTCGAAACCATCCCTGTGCCATCGCCTCTTCGCTCGCCGCCGAGTTCTTGAGGTAGCCCTTCATGACGATGTTGCCCCGCAGCACTATCTCTCCCAGGGTTTTGCCATCCATGGGGACCGGCTCGCCGCTGACGGGGTTGATGACCCGCATCTCCCCTTGCAGGGGGGAGGCCACCCCCTGGCGCGCCTTGAGACGGGAGAGCGTGGTGGCATCCTGCCCCTGCCAGCGTCTTTGCGGCTCGCACACCACGCAGGGGCCATAGGTTTCGGTGAGGCCATAGACATGGGTCACGGCGATCCCCATGGCCTCCATGCCGGCGATCACGGTGGCGGGCGGCGCTGCCCCCGCCGTCATCGCCTTGACGGGGTGGTCGAGCCCCTGCTTGAGCGCCGGATCGGCATTGTTGAGCATATTGAGCACGATGGGGGCGGCGCAGAAATGGCTCACCTTGTGCTCGCGCAGCGCCCCGTAGATGGCCGCCGCCTGCACGTGGCGCAGACAGACGCTCACCCCGGCGGTGGCCGCCAGGGTCCAGGGGAAGCACCAGCCGTTGCAGTGGAACATCGGCAGGGTCCAGAGGTAGACGGGGTGCTTGGGCAGCTCCCAGGAGAGGGCGTTGTTGACCGCATTGAGGTGGGCGCCGCGATGGTGATAGACCACCCCCTTGGGATTCCCCGTGGTGCCGGAGGTGTAGTTGAGGGAAATGGCCTGCCACTCGTCCGCCGGCAGCCAGCCGGGTTCGTCCCCGTCCCCCAGGGCGATGAACCCCTCGTAGTCGAGCTCGCCGACCAGCACCCCTTCCCGGTAGAGGGGATCGTCGATGGCGATCACCAGGGGCTGGCTGTCAATGAGAGAGAGCGCCTTTCGCACCACGGCGCCGAACTCCCGGTCCACCAGCACCATCTTGCTCTGGGCGTGCTGGAAGATGAAGCCCATGGCGTCCGCATCGAGCCGGGTGTTGATGGTGTTGAGCACAGCGCCGCTCATGGGCACCCCGAAGTGCGCCTCGAACATGGCCGGCACATTGGGGGCGACGATGGAGACGGTGTCCCCCTCGCCAATGCCGCGACGGCGCAGGGCCGAGGCGAGCTGGCGGCAACGGCGTTCGGTCTGGGCCCAGCTCTGGCGCAGGGGCCCATGGATCAGCGCCGGATAGTCGGGATAGACCCGGGCGGCCCGCCCCAGAAAGCTCAAGGGGGTCAGCGCCTCGAAATTGGCGGGCGTCTTGCCAAGGCCGGCGTCGTACATGTTCTGCTCTGTCATCGGATCCTTCCTCACAGGGACACAAAACGGGGTGGCTCTCGCGGTTCACCACGACCGGCATTGCGCCCTGATACGGGGCCAGGACGCCGGCTGGAACCGGATGAAAGGGTATCAAGGGGGCCAGATCCCAGGTATTAGCGAAACGTCTTAGGGGCCCTCGGCCCTGCTCCCCCTGTCGCCAATCGCCGACGCTATTTTTGCGCGGTCACTTTTTGCGCAGTCAGCCCCTGTCGCGATCCCGTGGCCCTTGCCTTGAGCCTGCGGCGCAAAATGCGAAGAATGATCCCAAGCCCTCAACGGGTATGAGTACGAGGAGAAGAGTGATGAACAAATCCATGTTGGCAGGTGTCGGGATCGGTGTAGCCTCTGCGCTGGCATTGTCGGCGGTCGCCAGCGGATCCCTGTTTTCATCAGAGCCCCAGTTTGCCGAGGTGCTGGCCAGCAAGCCGGTGACCGAGACCATCAAGACGCCGCGTCAGGAGTGCCGCAACGTCACCCTGACCCACCGCAAGCCGGTGCAGGACGAGCACAAGATCCTGGGTACCGTAGTTGGCGCGGCCCTGGGCGGCGTGGTCGGCCACCAGTTTGGCGGTGGCAGCGGCAAGAAGGTGGCCACCGCCGCCGGTGCCGTGGCAGGGGGTTATGCCGGGAATCAGGTGCAGGGCAACATGCAGGCGGGTGATACCTACACCACCACGGAGCAGCGCTGCAAGACGGTGCAGGAGAGCAGCACCCGCACCATCGGCTATGACGTCACCTACCGTCTCGCCGGCCAGGAAGGGGTGGTACGCATGGAGAAGCAACCCGGCCCCACCATTCCGGTCAAGGATGGCAAGCTGGTACTGAGCAACGCGCAGGGTTGATACTCCGTTAGGAGCGCCCTGCCATGAAGAAGGCCCACCATGACGGTAATGCCGATCAGTTAAGGATCCATTGACCGATCCTCAGGCTGTGTAAGAATCCGAAACTCCTTGTTGGGTTTCGGATTTTTTTATGCGTATCGACCAAGCTCTCGACTTCATTCACGCCTGTCCTCCCGGAAAGTTTGAGTCCCTGTCTGACCTGCTGTCACCTGAACTGGTGCAGGCTTGCTTGGCCGAGACGGGCTCCGTCTCCTTGCGCCGACGGCGCATGCCCATGGAGCGGGTGCTATGGGCCATTATCGGGATGTCCTTGTTTCGTCATGTCCCTATGGCCCAGCTGGCCAACCAGCTCGATATCCTGTTACCCGGCGACCGGCCGTTTGTCGTCCCCAGCGCCTTCATCCAGGCGCGCCAAAAACTGGCTGACCAAGCCGTTCGACAGGTGTTCCAGCAGACCGCCACACTCTGGCATCAGCTGTGTCAGCACCCCACCTGGGCCGGCTTGCAGCTGCTGGCCGTGGACGGGGTGGTCTGGCGCACGCCCGATACTCCGGACAATGCCGGCGCCTTTGCCAAGTCGAAAACCGTCCAGGGGGAGACGCAATATCCCCAGGTCCGCATGTTGTGTCAGATGGAGCTGACCAGTCATCTGCTGACCCAGACAGTGATGGACTCCTGTGCGGTAAACGAGATGGTGTTGGCAGAGCAACTGATTGAAAAAACACCCGATAATAGCCTGACCCTGTTCGATAAGGGCTTCTACTCACTGGGGTTACTCCATGCCTGGCAACGCCAGGGCGTAGCGCGTCACTGGCTTATTCCGCTGAAAAAGGGGGCTCAATACGAGGTCATCCGCAAGCTGGGGCGGCAGGATGTGCTGGTACGCCTCAGAGCCAGTCCGCAGGCCAAGAAGAAGTGGAGCGAGTTGCCGGAGCAGTTCGAAGCCCGGCTGCTGACCCGGACGGTAAACGGCAAGGAGCGGCAGGTGCTGACCTCGCTCACCGACCCGCTGCGCTTCCCGGCCAGCGAGTTGATGGAGCTATACCAGAATCGCTGGGAAATCGAGCTGGGCTATCGGGAGATGAAACATAGCCTGCAACAGCACCGGCTGACGCTGCGCAGCAAGAAACCCGATGGAGTAAGGCAGGAGCTATGGGGCTTGGTATTGGCCTATAACCTACTGAGATATCAGATGGTTAGGATGGCGGCGAGCTTAAAGGGCTATACGGCCAGCCAGTTGAGCTTTCACATGGCATCGGTGTATCTGCTGCATGAACTCAGTTGCCTGCCGTTTGTGTCACCGGGCATGGTTCCAGGGCGTGTCGCTGAGTTGGACAAACAGGCAGAGCAGTTCAAGTTACCCGCCCGCCGAGAACGAAGTTACCCAAGGTGCATCAAAGCCAAACCACAGAAGTATGCGACGAGAAAACCTAGTAAAAACAATGCCAGTCAGGCTTAACTGACTGGCATTAC
>NZ_JBFOCK010000094.1:0-6864 GCF_040907765.1 Aeromonas sp. s9 | reverse complement strand
CTGGTGAACTCGTTAAAGGCGGTCACATCAAGGCGACTGCGTAATGAATTTCTGGACTTGAGAGGTGCTTACAGCAAACCCGTACTCTGGTCACGCTCTTACTTTGCGGGCTCTTGCGGCGGAGCACCGTTGGAGGTGATCAAGCAATACATTCAAAACCAGCGGGGCTGACGCCCCGGCGAAATTCCCCTCCCACCTACGTCGGAGGGAGTCCCCTTTCGCATTTAAGATGGCATTATCGTCATTCACGATATTCCATATGAAATTGCCAAGCACCGTAATCACCCCCACCAGGACGCCATTCACGTGGCAGGCTGGGTCAGCCTGTTCACCCTGCACGTGCTCTGGCCCTTCCTCTGGATCTGGGCCACGATTTATCGCCCCGATCGCGGCTGGGGCTTCTCGCAACGCCTACAACATGACGAGACAGAGATCAGCGCACTCAAAGAGGAGCTGGCAGCACTGCAGGCTCGCATGACCACGCTCGAACAGACCGACAAATAGGTAACGCCCCATGGACCTGCTACTTATTCTCACCTATACAGCCCTCTGCATAGGTATTTTCAAGATCTTCAAGATCCCGCTCAACAAGTGGACCGTGCCGACCGCCGTACTGGGTGGCGTCATCATCATCGGCACACTCATCATGCTGATGAACTACAACCCCCCCTATTCCGAGCTGGCTCGCAACTATTATGTCTCCACCCCGGTCGTGCCCCTGGTCAAGGGGCGTGTCACCGACGTCCCGGTCAAGCCCAACCAGCCGGTCAAGAAAGGGGATGTGCTGTTTCGCATCGACGCTGAGCCCTTCCAGGAGAAGGTCGCCAGCCTGACGGCGCGCCTCGCCTCCAACACCGATTTTCTGAAGGCTCTGGACGCCCGCCTGCGATCCGCCAGCCTGGACAGGGATCGCGCCCAGGAGCTGATGCGACGGGGCATCGGTAAACAGCGCGACCTCGACGTCACCCAGGCCAACGTGGATGACATCGTCGCCCAAATTGATCAGCAGAAAGCGACCCTCAATGACCTGGGTGCCCAGCTCAACATCGCCAAGTACGATCTGGAGCAGACCGTGGTCTACGCCCCGAGTGACGGTCATGTCGTACAACTGGCATTGCGCCCGGGCATGATTGCCGCCCCCTTCATGTTCCGCCCCGTGATGACCTTCATTCATGAAGATGCCAATGCCTATGTCGGCTGGTTCTGGCAGAACAGCATGCAGCGGCTCAAGGCGGGTGACGAGGCCGAAGTCGTGCTCGACGGCATCCCGGGTCGCATCTTCAAGGCCAAGGTGCAGTCCGTTATCCCGGCCATGGCACCGGGCAATATCCAGGCACAGGCGGGTCTTATCGATCAGACCTCGGCCCAGGTACCGGGTCGCCTGCCCATCGTGCTCGAGATCACCGATCCCGAGTGGGCAAACTACCAGGTGATCGCGGGTTCCAGCGGTCAGGCCGCCATCTATACCGAGCACTTCCACCACGTGGCCATCATGCGCAAGATCCTGATGCGCATGGGTAGCTGGCTCAACTACCTGTTCCCCTTCCACTGAGGTCCCTGACCTGCACGGGCCGGCATCCTGCCGGCCCGCTTCCAGTCAGCGCGAGCCCCCTCACTGCATTTTCCCCGCAAGATCCTTATAATGGCGCCACCTTGCGCCACAGCCGTTCCCCATGTTCGTTCTCAGACCCTATCAAACCGACGCCGTCAACGCCGTCATCAGCCACTTTCGCAAACACCCGGATCCCGCCGTGGTGGTACTGCCCACCGGGGCCGGCAAGAGTCTGGTGATCGCCGAACTGGCCCGCAAGGCGCGCGGCCGGGTGCTGGTGCTGGCCCACGTCAAGGAGCTGGTGGAGCAGAACCACGCCAAGTACGAGGCGTGGGGGCTCAAGGCCGACATCTTCGCCGCCGGGCTGGATCGCAAGGAGGCGAGCGCCCAGGTGGTGTTTGGCTCGGTGCAGTCGGTGGCGCGCAATCTGGATGCCTTCGACGGGGCGTTTTCGCTGCTCATCATCGACGAGTGCCACCGGGTCTCGCTCGATGACGACAGCCAATACCACCAGGTGATCGAGCATCTCAAGGCCGCCAACCCTGCCCTCAAGATCCTCGGGCTCACCGCCACCCCCTATCGGCTGGGGCTGGGCTGGATCTACCGGCGCCACTACCACGGCATGGTCAAGAGCCACGGCGAGCGGCTGTTCGGTGACTGCGTGTTCGAACTGCCCCTGCGCTTCATGGTGAAAAACGGCTATCTGACCCCGCCGCGCCTGGTGGACGCCCCCATCGTCCACTACGACTTCAGCAAGCTGGTGCCGCGGGAGAACGGCCTGTTCAGCGAGGCGCAGCTCAACGGCGAGATCAAGCGCCAGGAGCGGGTCACCCCCCATATCCTGAGCCAGGTGCTGGAGTATGCGGCCGACCGGCAGGGGGTGATGATCTTCGCCGCCACCGTCGAGCATGCCCGGGAAATTCATGGCCTGCTCGGTGCCAGAGGCCAGCAGGCCGCCCTCGTCACCGGCGAGACGCCGGGACCGGAGCGCGACGCTCTAATCAGTGCCTTCAAGGCGCGCGAGCTCAAGTTTCTGGTCAACGTAGCGGTGCTCACCACCGGTTTTGATGCCCCCCACGTCGACCTTATCGTGATGCTGCGTCCCACCGAATCGGTGTCGCTCTATCAGCAGATTGTGGGACGGGGCCTGCGCCTCTCACCCGGCAAGAGCGATTGCCTGGTGCTCGACTACGCAGGCAACAACTTCAACCTGTTTGCCCCCGAAGTGGGGGAGCCCAGGCCCCACGCCGGCACCGAGCCGGTTCAGGTGCCCTGCCCCGCCTGCGGCTTTGCCAACACCTTCTGGGGCAAGACCGACGAGGATGGCAAGGTGGTCGAACACTACGGCCGCCGCTGTCAGGGACTGTTTGAAGATGACGAGGGCAACCGCGAGGAGTGCGACTACCGCTTTCGCGCCAAGATCTGCCCCGGTTGCGGCGCTGAAAACGACATCGCCGCCCGTCGCTGCCAAAGCTGTGACCAGCTGCTGGTGGACCCTGACGACAAGCTCAAGGAAGCCCTCAATCTCAAGGACTGCATGGTGATCCGCTGCGCCGGTTTGACCCTGAGTGCCGGGCGCGGCAAGCAGGGGGAGCGGCTGGGGGTGACCTACCACGACGAGGATGGCCTGACCCTGACAGAGTACTTCCCCTTTCACTCCCGGGGTGCACAGCGCTTGTTTCAACAACGCTTTGTGCGTCATCATTGGCCCGCCCCGGGCCTGGAGCCCGAATTCACGACCCTGGCGAGCGTGATGCTCGCGGCAAACCAGTTCCGTCACCCGGATTTCGTCATCGCCCGCAAGTCGGGACGCTTCTGGCAGGTGAAGGAAAAAATATTCGATTACGAGGGGCGTTACCGGACTGCCAACGCCCCGGCCTGACCCCATGGCAGGCGATACCCGGCAGTCACCCGGTTTGATTATCGGGGCGGTTTCTGATGCCGCCCTTTCGTTCAGTTAGAGGATCCTATGCAGCGGCTGTTGATTGGTTTTTGTGCTCTCTTTTCTCTGGCGGTCCACGCCGCCCCGCTGACCCCGCCCAAGGGGGGCCAGTACGCCGTCATCGTACAGGGCAACAACGGGGTGGAATTTGCCCGTCACGCCGATGACATGATAGCCCCCGCCTCCACCATGAAGGTGCTCACCGCGCTCGCTGCACGCCTCGAACTCGGTGCCGACTTCCGCTTCGCCACCGACATCCAGGCCCAGCCCGGCGCCAAACAGGGCACCACCATCAACGGCGACATCTGGATCAACTTCGTCGGCGACCCGACCCTATCGCGCATGGATCTGGTTGCCCTGTTCAAACAGTTGGGCGTCACCCGCATTCAGGGCAACGTCTATGTCAACACCGGTGCCTACAACGGCTATGAGCGTGGCAACGGCTGGTCCTGGGGGGATCAGACCCTCTGCTTCGCCGCTCCCGTCTCCTCGGTCATCATCGACAAGAACTGCGCCTACGGCACCATCACCGCCACCCAGATTGGCAAGCCTGCGGTGGGCAACGTGGCCACCGGCGTGCCCATCGGCATCGGCGCCGACAACGTGGAGGTGATGAGCTATGGCGACATGGCGCGTCAGTTCTGCGCTCTGGAAGTAGACATGGCCAAGGGCAACTTCTACGAGCTCAAGGGCTGCATCACCCCGAACAAGGAGCCACAAGGGCTGCGCTTTGCCATCCATGACGTGGAGGCCTGGGGCTGGGACAACATCCGTTGGGCCATGAACCGCGCCGGGATCAGCCACGACGGCCTGCTGCGGGTCACCCATCAGGCCCCTGTCGGTGCCCAGACCCTGGCGACCCACTACTCTGTCTCCCTGCCGGTGATGCTCGCCAAGATGTTGAAAAAGTCCGACAACCT
Source organism: Aeromonas sp. s9 (assembly GCF_040907765.1). NCBI lineage: Bacteria > Pseudomonadati > Pseudomonadota > Gammaproteobacteria > Aeromonadales > Aeromonadaceae > Aeromonas > Aeromonas sp. s9. The sequence continues at coordinate 2,450 of NZ_JBFOCK010000094.1, read as the reverse complement.
CTACGCCGATACCTTCCTCAAAACCGTGGGGCGTCACTACTACAACAAGCCGGGTAGCTATCGCAGCGGCACCATGGCGGTACGCGCCATCCTGACCAAGCACGGCATTGACCTTGGCAACGCCACCCTGGCCGACGGCTCCGGCCTCTCCGCCCACAATCTCATCAGCGCGCGCCAGATGTTGTCGGTGCTTAACTTCATCCAGAAGAACGATGCCGAGCTCGACTTCATCAAGCTGCTGCCAAGCTCCCAGGTGGACGGCACCCTGGCCTGGCGACGCAGCGTCACCGCTCCCATGATGAAGAACAAGGTGCACGCCAAGACCGGTACCATCACAGGTACCTCGAACCTCGCCGGTTTCATCGACACCGCCGGTGGCCAGCGCAAGGCCTTCGTGATGTTCCAGCGCGGTCTCTCCCAGGATCCGGCGACCCACGAGCGCTACCGCGCCAGCAAGGCGCCCTGGCCCTGGACCGTCTTCGAAAAAGGCGTGCTGGAGAGCATCTACCAGCAACAACCCATCCAGATCGTCGAGCAGTGATAGACGGGCTGCCTTGCCGGCAAGGCGGCCCGATTCCCCGGCCTTGGGGCGAAACAGGGACGCTGGCGCCATCATCAGCAGTGGGCGCAATCGGAGATGGCGAACGGAAGCATCGCTATTTTCAGCTTTGACTGACAGGGCGCCAGGGCTATGCTGTGCCCAGCCTCATCTCAATGGCCTTCTTCAACGGCTTGTTTAATGGAGAGAAAAGATGTTTGTAGAGATTTTTGGTCGTCCCGGTTGCCCCTATTGCGTGCGTGCCAAGCAGATTGCCGAGCAACTCACCGAGGAGCGCGATGACTTCGAGTTCCGCTACGTGGATATCAACGTGGCCGGGCTGACCAAGGACGATCTCGCCGCCAAGGCGGGCAAGCCGGTCACCACTGTGCCGCAGATCTTCCTGGATGAGCAGCACATCGGCGGCTGCACCGATTTTGAGGCCTACGCCAGAGCCAATCTGGGTCTGTAAGCCCCGACACCATGAAAAAAGGCGCCTCTGGCGTAATGCCAGTCAGTTAAGCCTGACTGGCATTGTTTTTACTAGGTTTTCTCGTCGCATACTTCTGTGGTTTGGCTTTGATGCACCTTGGGTAACTTCGTTCTCGGCGGGCGGGTAACTTGAACTGCTCTGCCTGTTTGTCCAACTCAGCGACACGCCCTGGAACCATGCCCGGTGACACAAACGGCAGGCAACTGAGTTCATGCAGCAGATACACCGATGCCATGTGAAAGCTCAACTGGCTGGCCGTATAGCCCTTTAAGCTCGCCGCCATCCTAACCATCTGATATCTCAGTAGGTTATAGGCCAATACCAAGCCCCATAGCTCCTGCCTTACTCCATCGGGTTTCTTGCTGCGCAGCGTCAGCCGGTGCTGTTGCAGGCTATGTTTCATCTCCCGATAGCCCAGCTCGATTTCCCAGCGATTCTGGTATAGCTCCATCAACTCGCTGGCCGGGAAGCGCAGCGGGTCGGTGAGCGAGGTCAGCACCTGCCGCTCCTTGCCGTTTACCGTCCGGGTCAGCAGCCGGGCTTCGAACTGCTCCGGCAACTCGCTCCACTTCTTCTTGGCCTGCGGACTGGCTCTGAGGCGTACCAGCACATCCTGCCGCCCCAGCTTGCGGATGACCTCGTATTGAGCCCCCTTTTTCAGCGGAATAAGCCAGTGACGCGCTACGCCCTGGCGTTGCCAGGCATGGAGTAACCCCAGTGAGTAGAAGCCCTTATCGAACAGGGTCAGGCTATTATCGGGTGTTTTTTCAATCAGTTGCTCTGCCAACACCATCTCGTTTACCGCACAGGAGTCCATCACTGTCTGGGTCAGCAGATGACTGGTCAGCTCCATCTGACACAACATGCGGACCTGGGGATATTGCGTCTCCCCCTGGACGGTTTTCGACTTGGCAAAGGCGCCGGCATTGTCCGGAGTATCGGGCGTGCGCCAGACCACCCCGTCCACGGCCAGCAGCTGCAAGCCGGCCCAGGTGGGGTGCTGACACAGCTGATGCCAGAGTGTGGCGGTCTGCTGGAACACCTGTCGAACGGCTTGGTCAGCCAGTTTTTGGCGCGCCTGGATGAAGGCGCTGGGGACGACAAACGGCCGGTCGCCGGGTAACAGGATATCGAGCTGGTTGGCCAGCTGGGCCATAGGGACATGACGAAACAAGGACATCCCGATAATGGCCCATAGCACCCGCTCCATGGGCATGCGCCGTCGGCGCAAGGAGACGGAGCCCGTCTCGGCCAAGCAAGCCTGCACCAGTTCAGGTGACAGCAGGTCAGACAGGGACTCAAACTTTCCGGGAGGACAGGCGTGAATGAAGTCGAGAGCTTGGTCGATACGCATAAAAAAATCCGAAACCCAACAAGGAGTTTCGGATTCTTACACAGCCTGAGGATCGGTCAATGGAT
>NZ_JBFOCK010000093.1:0-61301 GCF_040907765.1 Aeromonas sp. s9 | reverse complement strand
CAGATTGAGGCGGTGGCGATGGACATGAACACGGCGTTCGACCTGGAGGTGAAGCAACACTGCCCGCAGGCGGAGGTGGTCTACGACCTGTTCCACGTGGTGGCTCGCTATGGCCGAGAGGTGGTGGACCGGGTGCGAGTGGAGCAGGCGAATGCACTGAAAAGCGATAAACCGGCGCGAAAAGTGGTCAAAAGTGCGCGTTGGTTGCTGCTACGTAATCGGACGAAGCTGAGTGAAAAACAGGATGTGAAGTTGCAGGAGCTGTTGGCGGCGAATCAACCGCTGGCGATGGTGTACGTGCTGAAAGAGGCGTTGAAGGGCATCTGGTATGCGCCGAGCGTGTGGGAAGGATGGCGACGATGGCGGAGCTGGATGCGGCAGGTGAAGGAAAGCGGGCTAGCGCCGCTGCAACGATTTGGTCGAAATTTATCGAAATATATGCGGGGGATCCTGGCGAGTGCAAACTACCCGATGCACACGAGTGTGCTGGAAGGGGTGAACAACAAGATCAAAGTGATAAAGCGCATGGCATATGGATTTAGGGACTCAGAATACTTTTTTCTGAAAATCAAGGCGGCCTTCCCCGGAAAGCCGCGATGAACCTAACAAAAGCCCTCGTCATGAGGGCTTTGTCATCTCTGGGCTCTGCTCACAGCGGGGTGGCGCACTTGCGGTATTCGGTGGGGCTGACTCCTACCCGCTTTCGAAACACCCGCGAGAAGTAGAGCTGATCGTCATAGCCCACCTGCTGGCCGATGGTGGCCACCGACAGCGGCGTGGTCTGCAGCAGCAACTTGGCCCGCATGATGCGCTGATCCTCGCGCCAGCGCACTATGCTCACCCCCACCTGCTCGCGAAACAGATGGGCGAGGCGCGAGGGGGACAAGAACACCTGCTCCGCCAGCGCCTCCACCGAGATTTCGGCGCAGAGCGACTCGCTTAAGATCTGGCACGCCTGGTGAACCCGGTGGTCGATGGCGGGATAGGCATCCAGGGAGGAGGCTTCGTAGCAGCGAATGAGCAGCCGCTCCAGCAGGTTCATGGCCAGCTGCTCCGACATGGGCCGCAACTGCTGGTGGGTCTCCTCGATGTCGAGGAAGAGGGCATCGAACTCGGCGAGCAAGGCGGCGTCCGCCAGTTGCAGGCGCCCCACCCGCTCCGTCACCTGCGGCCACTTGAGCCAGTCGGCCCAGTAGGCCCGCGGCCGGAAATAGACCCAGCGGTGGTACCACGCTTGCGCATCCGGCGCCCGGCCGTAATGGTGCACCGCCGCCGGCGGGAACAACAGCAGGTCACCGGGCTCCACGGTGAAGGCCTGCTCCCCTTGAAAGATCTGCCCCTTGCCCCTGATGGTCAGATTGACGATGAAGCCCTTCATCCCCTGGGGCCGGTCGATGATGAAGTCGAGCGCACTCCCCTGCTCGATGGGGGTCATGCCCGAGACCAGGAAGACATCGAAGGCGTAGCCCGGCAGCAGGGGGTTGAGTTGTTTCGGCTTCTCTTTTTGCATCGAGGACATGGCGGAAAACAGCGCTTGGGTAAAAAAATCGGCTTGGGCCATTGTAAAGACTCACCTTGGGAACGCGCTATCCGGCGCGTGGCGCCGTGTGAAATTGGTGAACTGGCTCACAACGGGATGTGTCGTAAGCCATGGGGTAACCCTCTGCAGGCCCGCACGCGGGCCTGCATCGGTTGGACAGGGATCAGATGCGCGCCTTGCGTACCTGCTTGTAGCGGTCGAACAGCACGGCGGCGAGCAGGATGAGGCCACGCACCACGTACTGGGCAAACGGGGAGATGTTGAGCAGGTTCATGGCGTTCTCCATCAGCCCCAGGATCAGCACCCCGGCGATGATGTAGGAGATCTTACCGATCCCCCCCTTCATGGATACACCTCCCAGCACACAAGCGGAGATCACCACCAGCTCGAAGCCGATGGAGGTCATCGGCTGGCCCGAGGTCATGCGCGAGGCGAGTATGATGCCAGCGATGGAGGCAATCAGCCCGGTCATGGTGAAGATGATGATCTTGGTGCGCACCACGTTGACCCCGGCCAGACGCGCCGCCTCCTCATTGCCCCCCATGGCCAGGGTGTTACGACCGAAGGTGGTCTTGTTGAGCAGCAGGCCGAACAGCACGAAGCAGACGGCGGTCAGCCAGACCGGGGTCGGGATGCCGAGCAGAGCGGAGTTGCCGAGCTCGAAGAAACGCTCCTCGACGATGCCCACCGCCTTGCCGTCGGAGATGATGTAGCCCACCCCGCGCGCCATCTGCATGGTGGCGAGGGTGGTGATGAGGGCGTTGATCTTGAACTTGGCCACGACGATGCCGTTGATGAGGCCAAACAGCACCCCCACCGACATGCCTACCAGGATGCCGACCGTGATGCTCTCGGTGGCGTTGATGCCGACCGCGCAGGCGACGCCGGAGCAGGCCACCACGGAACCGACCGACATGTCGAACTCGCCGGAGGCGAGGCAGAACAGCATACCGCACGCCACCATGCCCGACATGGAGACGGCGAGCCCGAGCCCGCGCATGTTGATCAGGCTGGCGAAGTTGGGTACCAGCACGCAGGCCAGCAGGAACAGGATGGCGAAGATCACCAGCATGCCGTATTGATCCCAGACGCGGGCCAGTTGCAGGCGGGAGCCGCTGGCCGCCACGGTGCTGGCGGCCTGGCCGACTGAGGTAGTAGTTGTCATGGTATTTCTCCTGAAAATTCCGGGTGCTATCTCGTTGCGGTCAGCAGATCAACGGGCCGGCATGGCCAGATTGAGCGCCTTGACCTCGTTGGCCTCATCGTGGGAAAGCTCGCCGGCGATCTCCCCCTCCCGCATGACCATGATCCGGTCCGCGATGCCCAGCACTTCCGGCAGCTCGCTGGATACCACCACCACGGCGATGCCCACCTTGGCCAGATCGTAAATCACGTTGTAAATCTCGTTCTTTGCCCCGACGTCAATGCCGCGGGTCGGCTCGTCGAGCAAGATGACCTTCATGTCCTCGGAGAGCCAGCGCCCCAGAATGGCCTTCTGCTGGTTGCCGCCGGAGAGGTTCATGATGGCCTGCTGGGGAGACGGGGTCTTGACCCGCATGTCGCGGATCCGCAGTCTCGCGTTCTCGTCCTCCCACTGCTGGTTGATCCAGAAGCCCCCCCACGCGTGGTGACGGCGGGCACTGATGTTGATGTTCTCCTGCACCGAGTGAATGGGGATGATGCCGAGGGCCTTCCTGTCTTCGGTGCAGAGCATGATGCCGCTGCGAATGGCGTCGATGGGGCTGCCGATGACCACCGGCTTGCCAAATACCGCTATTTCACCGCTGTGCATCTTGTCGGCGCCGAAGATGAGCTTCATCAGCTCGCTGCGCCCGGCCCCCACCAGCCCGAAGATGCCGAGGATCTCCCCGCGTTTGACCTCGAAGGATACCGGCGCCTTGAGCCCAGGCCCCATCAGGTTATCTACCTTGAGGCCCGCCTCGCCGAGCGGCCTTGGGCTGTAGCCATAGATGTCGGTCAGCTCGCGCCCCACCATGGTCTTGACCAGCAGATCCCGGTCCACCTCGGCCATGGAGGCGAAGGTGCGCACGAACTGGCCATCCTTGAACACCGTGATGGCGTCGCACAGGGCGAAGATCTCGTCCATCCGGTGGGAGACATAGAGAATGACCTTGCCCTCGTCACGCAGCTGGCGGATGACCCGAAACAGCTGCTCAATCTCGCGCGACGACAGGCTGCTGGTCGGCTCGTCGAAGGCGATGACGCTGGCATCCCGGGTCAGCGCCTTGGCGATCTCCACCATCTGCCACTGCCCCAGCGACAGGTACTTGAGCGGCGTCTCGGGGGAGACGTCCATGCCGAGGCGCGCCAGCTGCCTGGCCGCATCCTGATAGAGCTTCTCCCGATCGATGACCCCGCGCCGGGTCGGCAGCTGACCGAGATAGATGTTCTCGGCCACCGTCATCTCGGGTACCAGGTGCAACTCCTGATAGATGATGGCGATCCCGCTCTCCAGCGCATCGACCGTGCTTTGAAAGACCCGCTCCTGACCGGCCAGCTTCACCACCCCGGTGGTGGGCGATTGAAAGCCGCTCAGGATCTTGAGCAGGGTGGACTTGCCCGCGCCGTTTTCCCCCATCAGCGCGTGCACCGTGCCCTGCTGGCAGCAGAAGGAGACATTCTTCAGCGCCTTGACGCCGGGAAACTCCTTGCTGATGCCGCAAAACTCCAGATAAGGAACTGACTGATTCATGTTTCACTCCAGCCGACCGGCATGGCGCACTGCGCCATGCCGGTCTCGGTGTCAGGGTTTAGATGGCGTCAATCACAGACCTTTCTTCTGCAGCTCGACCTTGAAGTTGTCGCGGGTGATGAGCACTACATCGGTCACCTCGGTGAACTTGGCCGGCTCGGCGCCGTTAACCACCCAGTCATGGAGCATCTGGATGCTCTTGTAGCCGTGCACGTCCGGGCTTGGCAGCAGGGAGCCGAGGAAGCCGGTGGCGCTGGACTTGGAGAGCTCGTTCACCGCATCCACCCCATTGATGCCGATGACGTTCTCGGCTTTGAAGCCCTGCCCTTCGGTGGCGCGCACGCCGCCGAGCACCGTGTTGTCATTCATGCCGACGATGAGCCAGTTCTTCACCTCGGGGTGCTGCACCAGCATGGAGTTGGCGGCATCCAGCGCCCCCGGAATGTCGTTGGCCTTGGTCGGCGAGCGGTAGATCTGCGCCTCGGGGAAACCGGCGGCCTTGAGCGCGCTCAAGGAGCCCTCGACCCGGCGACGGGCTGTGTCGAGCTCGTCGGCGGTGATGGCGAGCACCCCGGTCGCCTTCACGTCCCACTGGCGTTTTTGCATCTCCTTGTAGAGCTCCTGGCCCTGGCGTTCACCAATCTTGGTGGCGGCCATCATCACCAGCGGCACCTGCTCCATGGGCTGGCCCTTGGCGTTGACGAACTGGTCGTCCACCGTGATGACCTTCAGATCCATGCTGTTGGCCTTGGCCATGATGGCGGCCCCGAGCTTGGGATCCGGAGTGCAGATGACGAAGCCCTTGGCGCCGTTGGCAGCCAGGCTGTCGATGGCATTGAGGGTCTTCTCGCCATCGGGGACGGCGATCTTGATCACCTCGAAGCCGAGATCCTTGCCCGCCTTGTCGGCGAAGTTCCATTCGGTCTGGAACCAGGGCTCCTCCGGCTGCTTGACCAGGTAGCCCAGCTTCAGCGCCTCGGCCGAGAAAGCAGAATTTGCCATACCAAGGGCGAACCCCATCGCGATCATGCCTTTAACGATTTTGTTCATGCGAATGTCTCCAACGGTTCTATCAATCCATGTATCCACGCAGTGCTGCTCGTTGAGTCAATCAAGTCGCAGCCATATAAAAACATGCTTAAACAGGATGTTATTGTTGTTGCTGGTTGAGCGAACCAATTTGTAATCGTTTTCACAATTAAAAATGGAGAGCAGGATCACGCCATGAGATTGCAGCCATTTCGTCTATATAATTAGCAATTTCGTCACATATTGAATTTTAGAGAGCCATCACCCTGTCGCACTGACAGCGTTAAAATCCATATTTCCAGCAGCCAATGGCTAACCGCCCCTCCTGCCCATCTCCTATGGTTCCCCCCAGTCACCCCTCATTGATGGTCAGGAGCACTTATGTCTGAGCACATCGTCATCGGACTCGATTTCGGCAGCGACTCGGTCAGGGCACTCGCCGTGCGCTGCCAGGACGGCGCCGAGCTGGCGACCCATGTCGTCTATTACCCGCGCTGGCAGGCAGGCCACTACTGCCAACCGGTCAACAACCAGTTCCGCCACCACCCCCTCGACTATCTGGAGTCCATGGAGCAGGCAGTGGTGGCGGTGGTGAGCCAGCTCACGCCGAGTCAGCGTACCGCCGTGCGCGGCATCGGGGTGGACAGCACCGGATCCACCCCCGCCCCCATCGACAGAGAGGGGCGCGTGCTGGCCCTGCGTCCGGAGTTTGCCGACAACCCCAATGCCATGTTCGTGCTGTGGAAGGATCACACCGCCATCGAGGAGGCGGAGGCCATCACCGCCCTGTGCCACGGCGGCCAGTTCCCCGACTACAGCCGCTACATCGGCGGCATTTACTCCTCCGAGTGGTTCTGGGCCAAGATCCTGCACGTCTCCCGAGCCGATGCCGCCGTGCGCGCCGCCGCCTGCAACTGGGTCGAGCTGTGTGACTGGGTCCCCGCCGTCCTGAGCGGCACCCAGGCCCCGGCCACCCTCAAGCGCGGGCGCTGTGCCGCCGGCCACAAGTCCCTCTGGCACCCGAGCTGGGGCGGCCTGCCCCCCGCCGACTTCCTCAATGCCCTGGGTCCCCTGCTGACGGAGGATCTCGACTTCCCCCTCTTTACCGACAGCTGGACCGCCGATCTCCCGGTCGGCACCCTGACCCCGGAGTGGGCGGAGCGGCTCCACCTCTCCTGCGAAGTGGTGATCGCCGGCGGCGCCTTTGACTGCCACATGGGGGCGGTGGGAGCCGGGGCCGGCAACAATGCACTGGTGAAGGTGATCGGCACCTCCACCTGCGACATCCTGATCGCCGACGAGGCCACCATCGGTGATCGGGCCATTGCCGGGATCTGCGGCCAGGTGGACGGCAGCGTGGTGCCGGGCATGGTGGGGCTGGAGGCGGGACAGTCCGCGTTCGGTGACATCTATGCCTGGTATCAGCGCCAGCTCGGCTGGCCCCTTGACAGCCTCGCCGCCCAGTATCCGGAGCTTCGCACCGCCATCGAGCGCCACAAGCAGGCCCTGTTACCCAGCCTCGCCGCCGCCTGGGATCAGCAGCGCGACCTGGCGCACCTACCGGTGGTGCTCGACTGGTTCAACGGCCGGCGCACCCCCTATGCCAACCAGCGTCTGCAGGGCACCCTCACGGGGATCAACCTCGGTACCGATGCCCCCGACTTGTTCGGCGCCCTGGTGGCCTCCACCGCCTTCGGTGCCCGCAGCATCATGGAGTGCATGACCAGTCAGCAGGTGCCGGTGGAGCAGGTGATCGCCCTTGGCGGCATCGCCCGCAAGTCCGCCACCGTGATGCAGACCTGCGCCGACGTGATGAACAGGCCCATCCAGGTGGTGGCCTCGGATCAGTGCTGCGCCCTGGGGGCGGCCATCTTTGCCGCCGTGGCGGCCGGGATCCATCCCGATGTGGCCAAGGCCCAGCACCACATGGCGAGCGCCGTGGAGCGCACCCACCAGCCACACCCCGAGCGAGTCGCCGAGTATGAACGCCTCTACCAGCGCTACCTCGCCTGGGGCGCCGCCGCCGAACCCCTCTACAACCGGGGGGTGCCGGCATGAACCTCAAGACCCTCAAGGAGCAGGTGCTCGCCGCCAATCTGGATCTGCCGCGCCATGGCCTGGTGACCTTCACCTGGGGCAACGTGAGCGGCATCGACCGAGAGCGCAATCTGGTGGTGATAAAGCCAAGCGGCGTCAGCTACGAGCGGATGCGGGTCGAGGACATGGTGGTGCTGGATCTGGCGGGCAAGCAGGTGGAGGGCGCCTTGCGCCCCTCCTCCGACACCGCCACCCACCTGGTGCTCTATCGCGCCTATCCGGAGCTTGGCGGCGTGGTGCACACCCACTCCACCCATGCCACCGCCTGGGCCCAGGCGGGGCGCCCCATCCCCATTTTCGGCACCACCCAGGCCGACTACTTCCACGGCGAGATCCCCTGCTCGCGCCTGCTCACCCCGGGTGAAGTGGAGGAGGAGTACGAGGGGCTGACCGGTCATCTCATCGTCGAAACCCTCAAGCAGACCCCCATCCTCACCATGCCGGGGGTGCTGGTGGCCAACCACGGCCCCTTCAGCTGGGGCAAGAGCGCCGAGGACGCAGTGCACAACGCCGTGGTGCTGGAAGAGGTGGCCCGCATGGCCTGGCTCACCGGCCAGATCAACCCGGGGGCCCGCCCCCTGCCCGATTACCTGCTGGAAAAGCACTACCAGCGCAAGCATGGCAAACACGCCTATTACGGCCAGACAAAAGCCTAAAAGAGGACAAACTCATGGAATTGATGAAACAGCTGGAAGTGTGGTTCCTGGTCGGCAGCCAGCACCTGTATGGCGCCACCACATTGAAGCAGGTGGCCGATCACGCCCACACCATCGCCAGCCAGCTCAACGAGGGGGCGAACCTGCCCCTCAAGATAGTGCTCAAACCCACCGGTACCACCCTGGATGAAATCAGCGCGGTGGCCCGGGATGCCAACCACGACGAGCGCTGCGCCGGGCTCATGGTGTGGATGCACACCTTCTCCCCCGCCAAGATGTGGATCCCGGCGCTGAGCCAGTTGCAAAAGCCCCTGTTGCAGTTCCACACCCAGTTCAACCGGGATCTCCCCTGGAGCGAGATCGACATGGACTTCATGAACCTGAACCAGACCGCCCACGGCGGACGCGAATTCGGCTTCATGGGGGCCCGCCTGCGGCTGCCCCGCACCGTGGTGGTGGGTCACTGGCAGGATGAAGAGGCCAGACAGAAGATTGGCAACTGGATGCGCATCGCCGCCGCCATCCACGACAGCCGCCACCTCAAGATCGCCCGTTTTGGCGACAACATGCGCAACGTGGCGGTCACCGAGGGCGACAAGATTGAGGCCCAGATCCAGTTCGGCTATCAGGTGAACTACCACCCGGTCGGCGATCTGGTCAAGGTGATCGATGCCGTGCCCGAGAGCGACATCGAGGCGCTGCTGGCCGAATATGAGGCGACCTACACCCTGACCGAGGCGGTGCAGGCGGGTGGGGGGCTTCGTGCCTCCCTGTATGAGGCGGCGCGCCAGGAGCTGGGGATGAAGAAGTTCCTCACCGACGGCGGCTTTGGCGCTTTTACCACCACCTTCGAAGATCTCTATGGTCTGCACCAGCTGCCGGGCCTCGCCTGCCAGCGCCTGATGGATCAAGGCTTCGGTTTTGGGGCAGAAGGGGACTGGAAGACCGCGGCCCTCTTGCGCACCCTGAAAGTGATGGGTGCAGGCCTTGCGGGGGGCGCCTCCTTCATGGAGGACTACACCTACCATCTGGAGGCGGGCAACAACCTGGTGCTGGGAGCCCACATGCTGGAGGTCTGCCCCTCCATCGCCGCAGGCAAACCCGTGCTGGACGCCCAGCACTTAGGCATAGGCAAGAAGGCCGATCCGGCCCGCCTGCTGTTCGCTGCCCCCGCCGGCAAGGCGGTCAACGCCAGCCTCATCGATCTCGGCAACCGCTTCCGCCTGGTGGTCAATCAGCTGGAGGTGGTGGACCTGCCAGAGGCCATGCCGAAACTCCCGGTGGCGAGCGCCCTGTGGAAACCCCTGCCGGACCTGCAGACCAGCGCCGAGGCCTGGATCCTGGCGGGCGCCGCCCACCACTCGGTGTTCACCCAGGCGGTGGACATCGAGCAGCTGCGCACCTTCGCCGACATCCTGGGCATCGAGTTTGTGGTCATCGACGAGCATACCCGCATCCCCGCGCTCAAGGAGCAACTGCGCTGGAACGAGGTCTACTACAAGATCTGCCAGTGACCCTTTAATCGGCCAGCGGCCATCACCATGACTGTATGGATATGGTATTCGCCTGACAACAGCCCCGCCCGCGGGGCTGTTTCATTTCGCGTCCCCTCAGGGATGACGCTCCCCCTCCAGCAGCCAGTGACAGACCCGCTGCACCCCGTGGCGCTGGCTGTCGGGCCGGGCGAGCAGAGCGTATTCGTGATCCGTCTCCAGCACGGGGGCGAAGGGTGCGACCAGGGCGCCGCTCTCCAGCTCCTCGGCCACTATGGTGGGATCCCCGAGAGAGAGGCCAAACCCCTGCAAGGCGGCATTCATCGCCAAGTCCAGGGTATCGAACAGCTGGCCGCCCTGGGGCTGCCAGGGGATGTCGAGGAAGGCGGCAAACCAGTTGCGCCAGTCCCGCCTATCGGCGCTGGCATGGATGAGGGGCAGCAGGGGCAGCTCGTTCAGGTCGCGCTCGAACAGACGATGCTTGGCAGCAAACGCCGGGGCGCAGACCGGGGTCAGCCGTTCCCGAAACAGGGGCTGGCTGTGGGGATAACGCCCCAGGCAGGGCTGGTAGACGATGGCGAGATCGAAGGGCTCCCGGGAGAAGTCGATGCCGTGGCTGTGGCTGCCACGCACCTCCACCGCCTCCCCCTCGAACGCCTGCAACCGCCGCAGCAGCCAGCGGCTGGCGCAGGAGGGCACCTTGATGCTGATCGCCTGCTCGTGGGGCAGGGCCTGCAAGGCGCTGAGCCCCTCCCCCATGCGGGCCAGCCCTTCACGAACGAAAGGCAGCAGCCGCTCGGCGGCCGGGGTCAAGGTGAGGCAACGGGTGCCGCGCACGAACAGAAGGTGGCCCAGGCGCGCCTCCAACTGGGCGATCTGCTTGCTCACCGCCCCCTGGCTCACGCACAGCTCGTCGGCGGCCAGGGTGAAACTCAGATGGCGGGCAGAACACTCGAAGACCTGCAGGCCATAGAGAGGCAACTGAGTACGCGGCTGGGTGGACAACATGACAAGCCTCCATGCTTGAGAAAAACTCATGCATACCATGCCGAATAATCCGTTGTCCGGCAAGCCTTGGGGGGGCTAAAAAGGGACCTCTTTCACACACGCAGGTGACGGCCCCATGTCCATCCCCCAGGTTTCCAGCAAACTGCCCCAGGTGGGCACCACTATCTTCACCGTGATCGGGGATCTAGCCGCTCGCCACCCCAGCATCAACCTCTCCCAGGGGGCGCCGAGCTTCCCCTGCGATCCCGAGCTCATCCGGGTGACCCACGAGGCCATGCTGGCCGGTGAAAACCAGTACGCCCCCATGACGGGGCTGCCTGCCCTGCGCGAACAACTGGCGACCAAGATTGCAGCCAGCTACGGCCATCACTATGACGCGGGCGAGGAGATCACCATCACCGCCAGCGCCAGCGAAGCCCTGTTCTGCGCCATCACCGCCCTGGTTCACCCCGGCGACGAGGTGATCATGTTCGAGCCGGCGTTTGACAGCTACCGCCCCATGATCCAGTTGCAGGGAGCCACCCCTGTGGTGATCGCCCTCAAGGCGCCGGATTTCGCCATTCCCTGGGACGAGGTAGCCGCCCGCATCACCCCCCGCACCCGCATGATAGTGCTCAACACCCCCCACAACCCCACCGGCACCGTCTGGCAGGCAGGGGATCAGGAGCGCCTCGCCCGCCTGGTGCGCGGTACCGACATCCTGATCCTCTCGGACGAGGTGTACGAGCACGTGGTGTTCGACGGTGCCCTGCACCAGAGCGTGATCCGCTATCCGGAGCTGGTGGAGCGCTCCGTTGCCGTCTTCTCCTTCGGCAAGACCTTCCACGTCACCGGCTGGCGGGTGGGCTACTGCGTGGCTCCCCGTCCCCTGATGGAGGAGATCCGCAAGGTGCACCAGTTCGCCATGTTCGCCGCCGACACCCCCATGCAGTACGGCTTCGCCCACCTGTTGCAGCAACCGGCCCACTATCAGGGGCTGGCAGCCTTCTACCAGCGCAAGCGCGACCTGCTGACCTCGGCCCTGGCCGGTTCGCGCCTGACCCTGCTCCCCTCGGCGGGCAGCTTCTTCATGCTGGCGAGCTACGAGCGGGTTAGCGACGAGCCGGACAGCCTGTTCGTGCAGCGGCTCATCCGCGATCACGGGGTCGCCACCATTCCGGTCTCCGCCTTCTATCACGACGGCACGGATCAGCGGGTCATCCGCCTCTCCTTCTCCAAGGATGACGACACCCTGCTGGCGGGCGCCGAGCGCCTGTGCGGCGTCTAGGGGGCACCATGGATTCACTGCGCGTTGCCGTCCTCCAGATGGTCTCTGGGGATGACCTTGACCACAACCTGACCCAGGCCGAGGCGTTGCTGCGTCAGGCCGCGGCCGAGGGGGCCGAGCTGGCCCTGCTGCCCGAATACTTCTACCTGATGCCGGTTGACGAGCGGGCGCGGGTGGCCCTAGCCGCCCCCGTTGGCGATCACCCCCTGCTGGCCTGGGTACAGAGGCTGGCCCGGGAGCTCGGAGTCTGGATCCTGGCCGGCACATTGCCGCTTGCCAGCCACGAACCCGGCAAGATGCACAACAGCAGCCTGCTCATCGACCCGCAAGGGCAGCTCGCAAGCCGCTACGACAAGCTGCACCTGTTTGGCTTTTGCACCGGGCAGGAGCAGTATGACGAGGCCGCGACCATGACCCCGGGCCGGGAGGTGGTGAGCCATCCCCTGCCCTGGGGCGTGCTGCGCCTCGGGATCTGTTACGACCTGCGCTTCCCGGAGCTGTTTCGCCTGGGGCCCGCCCCCGATTTCATCGCCCTGCCCGCGGCCTTCACCCACACCACCGGGCTCGCGCACTGGGCGCTGCTGCTGCGGGCCCGGGCGGTAGAGAACCTGGCCTTCGTGTTTGCCAGTGCCCAGGGGGGACACCACCCCGGTGGGCGGCGCACCTTCGGCCACAGCATGATCATCGATCCCTGGGGCCGGATACTGGCCCAGGTAGAGGAGGGTCAGGGCATGGCCATCGCCACCCTGGATCTGGCGGCACAGCGCACGGTGCGCTGCCAGTTGCCGGCCCTCACCCATCGCAAGATAGTCGTCGGCCCTTGAGGCCGGCACCCTTTAGCACGCTAGGAATGACACCACACTTCAAGGGACTGACCATGAAACTCAACACACTGATGATGCTGATGGCCCTGGCCACCGCCGGCCAGGCCGCCGCCAAACCCCTGGTGATCGCCACCGATGCCACCTACCCCCCCTTCGAGATGGTCGACAGCAACGGCAAGCTCGGCGGCTTCGAGGTCGATCTGGCCTATGCCCTGTGCGCTGCCATGAAGACCGAGTGCGAGGTGATCAACCAGCCCTGGGATGCCCTGCTGCCCGGCCTGCAGGTGCGCAAGTACGACGCCATCATGTCCTCCATGAACATCACGGACGAGCGGCGCCAGAAAGTGGACTTCAGCCAGGTCTACTACATGATGCAGAACCGCTTCGTGGGGCGCAGCGACAAGGCCGCCGACTTTGCAGACGATCCGGCCCACTTCAAGGGCAAGGTGATCGCGGTGCAGGAGGGCACCCCCCAGGACAACTTCGTCACCGCCCGCTATGGCGAGGTGGCCAAGATCAAGCGCTACGTCAATGCCCAGTCCCCCATGCTGGATCTGCAGTCCGGCCGCGCCGACTACACCTTCGGCAACATGGTGCAGTTGAAGGTGGGCTTCCTCGACAAGGAGATGGGCAAGCAGTTCGCCTTCGTCGGTCCCCAGTTCAACGGCACCCAGGACAAGATCCTGGGAGAAGGGGTGGCGGTGGCCCTTCGCAAACACGATGACAAGCTCAAGGCCCGCTTCGATGCCGCCATCGAGAGCGTCAAGGCCGACGGCACCTTCAACACCCTGCTCAAGAAGTACCAGCTCGAAGATCTGCTCTGATCCCGGCATGCCAGCCCCCTGGACAGTTGCAAGGGGCCACGGCAACAGGGCGGCCATTGGCCGCCCTGTGTCGTTTTCCCGGCCTCTCGCCGTTATTGGGCCAGGCCCAGGTGCCCGGCAATCTCCTGATACAGGGTCTGGTAGTTGTCGTCGAAGTGGTGGGAGCCCGGCAGGGTCACCGTCGTCACGTTCGGCTGCTGCAAGCGCGGACAGAGTTTGACCGGGGAGTCGTCCTCCGCTCCCTGCACGCAGAGCAGCGGCAGACTCTGGATGCGTGTCACTTCCGGCAGGGTGGGATAGCGGCCCCCCTTGTCGTGCACCACCATGTCGCTGACGTGGATCTCGAAATCCGATGCCGTCGAGGGGGAGAGCATCACGGCCCCCGCCAGGCTGCCGCGATAGGCTGGCGGCAGACGATTGATGACGAAGGGCACTATCTCGGCGCCAAAGGAGAAGCCCACCAGCAACCAGCGCTGGCGCCCCCAACGGGACTGGTACTCGGTGAGGATGCGCACCAGATCCGCCGTCGCCTGCTCCGGCGTCTTCTTCTTCCAGTAATAGGAGAGCGAGCTCCAGCCCACCACCGGCATGCCGTGGGCCTGCAACTGGGCGCTGAGTCCCTTGTCCAGCGCCGCCCAGCCGCCATCCCCGCTCATGAAGACCACCATGGGGGCGGACGAGGCTTGCGCCACGGGCAACTCCACCAGCCCCAGATCCGCGCCGACCCGGCCCGGTTGGGCGGCCACCGCTGGGAGGGTGAACGAGGAGGCGAGACAGCAAATCAACAGCAACAACATGGCTCTCATGGGCCAACTCCTATTTTTTCATGAGCCCAAAGGGGCCGCGACTGATGAGGGAGACGAGGTGGGTCAGGGTGCGGGGCAGCACCAGATGACCGGTACAGAGCAGGTAGCGGGGCTCCCACCTTGGGCCGAACTTCTCCTTGTAACGCCGCAATCCCTGGAAGTTGTAGAAACGGCTGCCCCGGGTGAACAGGGTGTTGCCAAGGCGGGCCCAGTAACCGCCGAGGGGGTTGTCGTTGAAGCCCGACATGGGGGCCATCCCCAGGTTGAAGCTGGCATACCCCTCCTGCTTGCCCCACAGCAGGAGCTCGACAAACAGGAAATCCATGACGGGCGCCGCCCCCGTCTCCAGGCTGTAGCGCATCAGATCGATGGAGAGGCTCTCCTTGTTGTCGCTGGTCCAGAGGTTGGCAAACCCGACGATCTGCCCCTCACGCCGCACCAGCGCCATCGGGTTGAGGGTGAGGTAGGCGGGATAGAAACTGCCCACGGAGAAGCCCTTCTCCCTGCCCTGCTTGCTGTGCAGCCACCTGTCGGAGATCCCCTTCAACTCGGGCAGCAGGGGGGCAATCTCACCGGGGACCACCACCTCGAAGCGCAGCCCTTCCCGCTTGCCCTTGGCGTGGCTCTGGCGCAGGTTGCGCAGGCGACTGCCGGCGAGATCGAAGCTCGGCAGATCCACGATGGCCTCCTCCCCCAGTTTGAAGGGGATGAGCCCGAGATCCAGATAGACAGGGAGATAGCGGGCCGACACCTGGTAGAAGACCGGGCTGACGTCGTGCTCGTCACAGCGCTCGCGAAACTGCCAGAGCAGCTCCTCCACGAGGGAGGGCTGGCCGACGGGATCCCCCATCACTATCCAGCTGCTGCCCTCGGCCCCGTACATGAGGAAGGCCTCGCCGCTTGGATGGAACAGCAGGGACTTGTCCCCGAGCTGAGCCAGGTAGCCGTGGCCTCCCCCTGCCCGCATCACCAGCCGATGGGCACGGGAGAGCGCCTCGGCATCCGGCTTGCCGACGGCGAGGCGCAAGGGAGCCAGCAGATGGGCCACCCCGACCACCGCCAGCACGCCGATGACACTCCCCATGGCGCGCAGGGCACGGGAGGCGGCCCCGGGCCCGTGGGCCGAGACGTGCAGCCAGAGGGAGGGGTCGTACTCCACATGGCGATAGGAGAAGAGCAGCAACCACAAGGCCCCCAGCAGCACGGCCCCCACCGACATCAGCCAGGAAGGGGTGAACCGGGCGTGAAGCAGGGAACCCTTGCGATAAAAGAGAGGGCGGCAGGGGGTGATGATGAGCAAGAAACCCCCGAGCAGCAGGGCGGACTCCCAGTCAAACCCCTTGAACAGGGAGAACAGCATGCCAAGCCCCAGCAGCCACTGGGTGATCCTGAATGCCCCGTCATGACGGCGGTAGAGGCTGTGGGCCAGCAACAGCAGCAACACGCCGCTGACGCTGCCGAGCACATGGGAGAGCTCCAGCAAGTGCAGGGGCAGCACCTCCAGGAAGGCTTCGATGCGCCCCCTCATGGTCGGGATCATCCCGGAGCAGAGCAGCAGGGTACCCGCCGCGAAGGTACCCATGCTCACCAGGGCGGGCACAAACTCCCGGATCGCCATCATCCCCCCCTGCAGCCGGTGCAGGCGGGACCGCTGTTGCAGCAGCTCCTGACCTGCGAACAGCAGCAGGGCACAGAGGAAGGGCAGGAAGTAGTAGACGCAGCGGTAGATAAGCAGGGAGGCGAGCAGCTTGTCCACCGGCAGATAGTGGGTGAGCAGCAGGCTCATGCTCGCCTCGAAGACCCCGATGCCCCCCGGCACATGGGCCAGCACCCCGAGCAGGCTGGAGAGCACGAAGGCACTGAGCAGCACCGGATAGGGCACGCTGCCCGATGGCAGCAGCACATAGAGCACGGCGGCGGCGGCCATCCAGTCGAGCAGGGCGATGAGCAGTTGCAGCAGGCGGTATCTGATGCGCGGCAAGAACAGCGGGTGTCCGCGCCAGACCAGGGCAGCCCCCGGCCACACCAGATATGCCAGCACCGTCAGCAGGGCCAGGCCCCCCGCCAGTTGCAACAACCCGGTCGCCCAGCGGGGCCAGTCCACCAGCAGGGCCGCCCCCTGCCCCAGCAACAGGGCACTGCCCCCCCAGCCCAGCAGACCGAGGAAGAAGGTGATGGAGCAAAAGAGGATTACCCTGGCCACCTCCCCGGTGCCAAGCCCCAGGGAGGAGTAGAGCCGGTAGCGTACCGAGGAGCCGGTGAGCAGCGCAAAGCCCAGGGTGTTGGAGAAGGTGTAGGCGATGAAGGAGGTCATCCCCACCTGCTGCCAGGGCAGGCTTTTGTCCAGCACCTTCAGGGCCAGCAGATCGTAGCAGCAGAGGCAGCCATAGCTGAGCAGGGTGAGCAGCAGGGCGCCCCCCAACTGCGGCAAGGGTTGTGACCAGATGGCCTGGCGGATGTCGTGCCAGTGCCACAGGTGGGTCAAATGATAGAGGACGGTCAAGGCCGCCCCCAGCAGCAGCAGGCTGCACAGGGGGCCTATCCAGATCAACAGCTGACGCCGCATTCAAGATTCCTGTCAAAAAGCGTGGAGAAAGAGAGGCTCCGAAAGCGGGCGGACAAGGCGCCCTCCCGGAGTGACTCCCCCAGAGGCGGCGCGTGACGCCGCACGTTCACGGGGGCAATCCCATGATTTACCAGGCCCTGCCCGCTCGCCACTTTTCTTCTGTAACCTTATGTACAGGCAGACAAAACATCCCCGTCCGGGATAGAGGCAGGAGACGCCATGACCCCCCCTGATAAGACGCTTCCCCCAAAACGCCCAGGGGCGCGATCTGGCCGTCGGCGACATCCACGGCCACTTCGCCCTGTTGCAGCAGGCCCTCGACACCCTGGATTTTGATCCCGCCCGGGACCGTCTCTTCAGCGTCGGGGATCTGGCGGATCGCGGGCCCGAGTGCAGCGAGGTGATCCACTGGTTGGCCAGGCCCTGGTTTCACCCGGTCTGCGGCAATCACGACGACTACGTCTGCCGTTACGAGAGTTGCGATCGGGAGAACTGGGTCCGAAACGGCGGCGGCTGGTTTGAACGGCTTTCCCCCCATCAGCAGGCAGAGTACGCCGCCCGCTACCGGGCCCTGCCCCTGGCCATCGAGGTACAGACCAGCCAGGGCCCCGTCGGGCTGCTTCACGCCGATTGCCCCTTCTCCTCCTGGCAGGGGCTGCTGGACCAACTCGATGCCGGGGTGAGCGGCGGACGGCTTCGGGCCATCAAGAACGTCTGCCTCTGGTCAAGGCGCCGTATCGAACGGCTGGACGAGAGCGGGGTCGCGGATCTCGCCGCCCTGGTGGTGGGCCACACCCCGGTGAGGGAGCCGGTGCGCCTTGGCAACGTCCACTACATCGACACCGGCGGCTGGTATCCCGAGGAGGGCGGCGACTTCACCCTGCTGGACCTCAATACCCTGACCCCTCACTTTCCCCTGCCCTGAGCCGGACCGATGGGATGACCAGGCTCACGGACAACGCCCACTGCCCATTAAAGCGCCAGGCGAACGCCCCGGACTTCGCTCTGCCAGCGCGATGGTTTACCATGCAGGCAATTGCGGTGCATGGCACCCCCACCCAGGCGCCAGGCGCCGCCGTCATCGGATACTCCTTTCGAGCAACATGAGCACATCAGCGCACCCGGCCAGCGGGCCCACGTTCTACTTCCACGATTATGTAACCACACGATAATTAACTGAATCTAATGCCTTAATTTCCAGTCCAATTTATTCTGTACCATCTTTTGTACCTTGTTTAACTGTGAACATTTCAGGCTCTGCGAGAATTTAGGCCCAGACATATTGCGGGGTTTCAACAACGACCGTCACCGGCGCCAGGGCGGCGGCTAGGGAGGCGTCGCTGGTGCGCACGTTGGCGTGATAGCCGGGCACGGGCTCACGCACCTCCAGCTCGATGCCATCGACGGTCTGCACCGTGCCGGTGGGGCGGGTCACCATGCCCGGCGGCAGCAGTTGCAGCGAGGCGGTGGGGTGATAGAGGGTGCCGGTTTCGCTGTCTTTGACGAAGCCAGCGGCCTGCAGGGCGTTGGTCATGGCGGCCTTATCGGCCGCCTTGAGGTTGAGGTCGATATAGTCTGTCATGCGGCCGCCTTGATTTGCTCGTCAGAGAGAGTGCGCTGCCAAATCCGCACATTACGAACGTGGCCAAACAGCCCATCCAATCCATTGCGAGAGCCAATAAAGCAGCTAGTCCCATTAGACACAGGAAATATCGGCGTTTGTGGCAGCGTGGCTTTTGTCCCGTTAAGGAAGCACGCGATTGTGTTCCCCTTGATTGTTGCGGCAATTCGTTCCCTTGTACCTGGGGCGGCTGTGCTGATATTAACCTGCTCGAGGCCGCCGCCTCTGGCCATGATCCTGGCACTGTCAGCGACCACAAACTGACGGTCAGAGATGTGAATTGCCCGAGGGAATACGCTGGACGGAATGGCCAGATTGCGGCGTACCTCCATCGCTATCGTAATATCGCCATAGTCAGGCGTGACGTTGAGCGCATTCGGTATCCAACACACATCTGCAGCCCGAGTCACCGCTGCGCCATTGGTCGGGATGTAAGAGCTGGCGAACGGCAGGTTCTCTAACTGCACACCACCAACGACAGCAGTCCACACGGCAGATGGAGCCCCTATCCGGTTAAATCGGATAAACACCATCTGGCTTCCCGTACCGTTGACAGTGAACGGAACGGACACCCGATAGATGCCGTCTCCCGTTTTACGTATCACAGCGCGAGCGCCAATATTCAGACCGTTTGCCGCATAGACACCGATGCAGTTTTCCGGCGCTGAGGTATCTCCCGTCTCCACCTTAAGGTGGGTCGAGTAGGTATACGTCTGGCCACCGGTGAGCGTGAGAGATGTCTGAATTAGGTTGGCATTGGTCTCGCCATTATTGGTCGCAAACGAGATGCGTTGACCCGTCATCGGCAGCACACCAGACACGTTATTTGTCAGCGTCTGGAAGCTGGCGTTTGCAGTGAAAAACGTTGCTCCCTCTGAATAGACAACAAGATTCTGGCTCTGCCCCTCCAGCAACAGCCCCTCCAGCTCAAACGCTGGCTCGTTGGAGGCCGCGACCTTAAACTGGCCATCCTTCCCCCAATAGGTCTTGGTGGTGCTGCGGCTGAAATTCACCATCCTCGCCACCACATCTGCCCCCACAACCACATCACGCCCATAACCGGTGATAAGGCGCAGGCTGTCAGAGAGCGGCGCCCACACATCCGGCAGCGGCAGGGCGGCGGCAGCCACGATCCCCGCTGCCCGGTAAGCCTCGGTGAAGGCGCGATCCGCTTCGGTCTTTGCCCGGTCGGCTTCGACCTTGGCGCGGGCCGTCTGCCCCTCTCCTTCGCTGGCCACCTTCTTCCAACTGGGGATGGTGACGTTGGCGCCGGTGTCCGGGTTGAGGATGGCGACATCCCCCGAGCCGGTCAGCCAGGTCATCATGCCGTCGAACCAGGCGCGGTATTTGGCGACCAGGGATGCCAAGTCGGCGGCAAACTGGCTGATGGTCGAGGTGCGGGTGATGTCGATCCGGTAGCCCTGGTTAGCCAGGGTGCCGCCTCGATACGCTTCTACCAGGGTGAGGCTTTCATCGCTGACCACGGTATCCACTTCATAGGCGAAGTTGTCCGGGCCATAGAAGGTGTGTCCCTTCTGAATGGGAAGGGTGCCGGTTTTCCATTTGGTGCCAAAACCGGTGACGATCTTGCTGCCATTCGTCACCGTCACGTTGCCGGTGCGCGGCCAAAGTCCTGCCATTGCAAGGTTCCTTCAAAAAGAAAACCCGGCACAGGGCCGGGTTGTAAGGTGGGTCAGTGTTACTTCAAGCCAGTGAGCCAGACCGCCTGGCCACTGAAACCGGTGGAGCTGATACCAACTCCACCGCCAACCGGCTCGATGCCGAACGTGATGGTGGCATTGGTGTTTGCCGGGATCTCGAACGAGGGTTTGATGTCGATGGATAAATATCGGGTGCCACCCGTGGCGACGTATTCCGTCTTGGACACGCGGCCTTTCTCCACCCCATTGAGGTAAAAGACCACCGCCATCCCTATAGTTCCTTGACCCGATACGTTGCCATAGGCCGTCACCGGATCGATGCACACCACGTTGCGGGCGCGTCGGTATGCCGGGATCGAGAAGTTGGCCACCGCCTTGATCAGCGTGGTGATGTCGCCAACCACCTGGTTCACATCGAGCTGACCCAGGATCTGGCAGTTCTCCCGTATGGTGACGTTGTTCATCGTGCCGGAGTTGGCCAGCACATTGCCCTGGAACGTCCCATTGGAAAAATAGACATCACTGCCGTAGATGCGCCCCATGGAATCGATCCCTGCATTCCACTTCTTACCATAGGCTCCGAACTGGCCGGTGGCGTTTTCCCCCAGCCAGAGATCCCCCCCACGGAAAGAGCCACCCTCGATGAGGGAGCCTTTCAGGTGCTGAACATTGATGTACTTGGCGATCACGTTGCCGATCTCGGCCGTGTCCATCATGGCGTGGTTCATGTAGACGGTGCCGTTTTTGATGACGAACGGGTGGCGCTTTGTCGTCGCACCGCCCGCCCTCGACATCACGGCGAACACATCCGCATCGATCACGAAGGTACTCAGCACGGTGCCATCTTCATTCAGCTTGACCGACAGGCCAAAGCCAGCCCCTTCCCCCGCGATTTGAGCCTTGGTGTACCAACCCGCCTCCACGTTGCCTTTCAGGTCAGCCACCGCCTTGGCTGCCGTTTCCACGGCTGCCGTGGTTTGGTTGAGGCTGGCTTGCACCTTGGTGATGGCGTCGGCGTTGGCTTTGTCCCCATCCACCTGAGCCTGCTGGGCCTGCTGAATGGCCGCCCCCAGGGTGGTGTCACCACTGGTCACCTTGGCTTGAAGCTGAGACAGTTGCTCGGCCAGCGCCTGATCCCCCTGCGCTTGGGTGCGCTGGGTTTCCAGGATAGCGGCGTTGAGCGTCTGGTCATCCCCTTCCAGGGTGGCTTGCAGTTGGTCCATGCGGGTGGCCAGGGCGCTGTCGCCGGTCACCTGGGCTTGCTGGGTCTGCTTGATGGCCGCATCGAGCGCCTTGTCACTCGTCTCCACCTTGGCCTGCAACTGGGTCAGTTGCTCGGCCAGCGCCTGATCACCCTGCGCCTGGGTACGCTGGGTTTCCAGGATGGCGGCGTTGAGCGTCTGGTCATCCCCTTCCAGGGAGGCCTGCAGTTGGTCCATGCGGGTGGCCAGGGCGCTGTCGCCGGTCACCTGGGCTTGCTGGGTCTGCTTGATGGCCGCATCGAGCGCTTTGTCACCCGTCTCCACCTTGGCCTGCAACTGGGTCAGTTGCTCGGCCAACGCCTGATCCCCCTGCGCCTGGGTGCGCTGGGTTTCCAGGATAGCGGCGTTGAGCGTCTGATCATCCCCTTCCAGGGTAGCCTGCAGTTGGGTTACCCGTTCGGCCATGGCCTGATCGGCGGCGCTCAGGGTGCGGTTGCTTTCCTCCAAGGCGGCGGCGGTCTTGCTGTCTGCCGCTTGGTAATCGGCCTTGAGCTGGCTGATCTCCCGGGCGGTGGACTGCTCCACCCCGGCGATCACCTCCCTCACCCCGGTGAGCGCGGCGGACGTTGCCGCCTGGTCGCCCTCAAACTCGGCCCGGAACTGGGTCACCTCGCGGGCCAGCGCCTGGTGTTCGTCCGCTTGGGTATCCTGACGACGAGTGATCGTGGCGCGGGCCTTGCGAGCCCGGTCCTCGTCCTGATCATCTGCCAAGGTGTTGCCGATGCTGGCCAGGGCGGTCAGATTGACTTCTGCTGACAGGTCATCCTGGCGAGCGGCCAGCGCCTTGCCCTGCTCTGCCACGGCCTCAGACAAGGTGCCCACATCGGATTTGGTCTTGTCGGTCTTGGTGGTGAGCTGTTGCAGGGCCTCGCCGGTGGCCTGCTGACCATCGGTGACCACCTTGCCCAGGCTGGTGAGCTGGGCGGCTTGATCGCCGCTGGCTGTCTTGAGCTGTCCTATTTGCTCGGCGAGCGCCTGATCCCCCTGCGCCAGGGTGCGCTGGGTTTCCAGGATAGCGGCGTTGAGCGTCTGATCATCCCCCTCCAGGGTGGCCTGCAGTTGGGTTACCCGTTCGGCCATGGCCTCATCGGCGGCGCTCAGGGTGCGCTTGCTCTCCTCCAAGGCGGCGGCGGCCTTGCTGTCTGCTGCCTGGTAGTCGGTCTTGAGCTGGCTTAACTCCCGGGCGGTGGACTGCTCCACCCCGGCAATCACCTCCCGAACCTCGGTCAGACGGGCAGTGGTGGCGGCCTTCTCCCCTTCGAACTTGGCACTGAGGTCGGTGACCTCGCTCGCCAGAGCCTGATGAAGATCAAGCTGCACCTGCTGGTCACGGCGAATGGATGCCTCGGCCTGGCGGTGACGCTGCTCCCCCTTATCGCCCGCGAGGGCGTTGGCAATGGCGGCCTCGGCGGCTTGGTCAGCAGCCTTGGCCGTCAGGTCCAGGGTGGCGGTGATCTCGTCAAAGCGGCCAGCGGTGATCCCGCCGTCACTCTCGACAATCTGCTCCAGTGCCCGGATCTTGCCCTCGGCGGTGCCGGTGCGAACCTCGACCCCGCTGACCCGCTCAGCTAACACCTGGTCAGCCTCGGTACTGACCCGCGCCACTTCGGTGATGTTGGCCAGCAGGGTCTGGTCATCTGCCTCCAGCTCGGCCTTGAGGCCGGATACGCGCTCGGCCAGGGCCGACTGGGCATCGCTGTTGACGGTGATCCGTTGCTCTGCCGCCGCGAGCCGTTCGCCCTGCTCGGTCACGGTGGACTGGGCGGCCTTCTGCTGGATCTGCCCCAGGGCGGCATCCAGGGAGCTGCTGACCTCGGTCAGGCGCTGCTGTTCGCTGGTGAAATCCGATTTGGTGACCGTCTGGGTGATCTTGGCATTGATGCCATCCAGCACCTGCTCGGCCTCGGTCAGCCGTTCGCCATGGGCATCCACCACTGCATGATCGGCCTTGGTGGCCAAGGTGCCGGTGGCGGCGTCCAGTTTCTGGTTTACCTCGGTAAAACTGGCCTGGGTCTCGTCGCGCAGCGTCCGCACCACATCCATTTCAATCTGGCCGGTGCCGGGATTAACCGTGAAAATGGCATCGCGAAGATCGCCCATTTCACTCTGTACACGGTCAATCTTGCCGTGCAGCTTGTCTTGCTGCAGGACGGTATCGATGCCCATCTGGCCCAGGTGATTCTGCTCATCGCGCAGCAGGTTTTCTGTCTGCGTTGACCGCTCATCGAGGGCCGCCAGGGCGTCACCCAAGCCCGTCATCTGCTGATCAATGACCGGCACCCGTTCAGCAATCGGCGTCACGGTGTCACTCAAATCGGTGAACTCGCGTTCGACCAGCTCCAGTTTGCCAATGATGTCAGGGATCGCCTGGTCAACGATGTCCGCGATCTGCTCGATGGGCTTGCGCAGCTCCTCGCGCAGGTGTTCGCCACCTATCTCCCCATCCAGGATGTCGAGAATGGAGGCGGCGTCGTAGGAGGTTTTCCCGCTGGCCGCAAACAGACCGGATTTGCCGTAGGCGTTGACGGCCCGCAACCACACGTAATAGGTGGTGTCAGGCTGCAATCCCTGAAACGTCATGAACGCGCCCAAGCCCACATTGGTGGCCTTGCCCTGCACTTCGGCCAGGGGCAGCTGCACTTTGCTCCACCACCATTCACACAAGGTGCCGTAGGACTGGCCGCCGGTGAACAACGGGCGGAATGCCAGGGACCAGTTGCCCGCCTCGACTTCAACCCCAACAGGGATAGCGGGCACTTCTATGGTGAACGAGACGGATGCGACCGGGGAGTGGGCGCCAGTCAAGGCTACCGCTCGCACCATCGCCACATAGTTACCAGCAGGCAGGCCGTTGACTCGGCAAGATTCACCAGGGCTTTGCGCCGTCATGACGGTAACCGGCGGCTTGCCAGGAGTCAGCCGCTGTATGATCACCTGGTTGTACGCAATGGTGCCGACGTTGCGCCAGGACAGCACGCCCTGAACGATCTCCCCTACGGTTTCGACTTCATACCGGAGCTGGTCAGGCATTGCCATGCCGCCCACTGGCAAATCGGTAATGTCAGGGCGCTCCATCGGCAAGCCAATGGCATCGGCCCACACCCCCACCGACTCCTCACGCAAGGTCAGCTGGACGCCATCCATCAGATCGAATGACCAATCAACCACTCTGAACTCCACGCCATTGATCCCCAGGGCGGGAATGTAGAGGCGAAGGTAAGAGCCTGGGCGGTACTGCCAACCTGACAGATTGACCGAACAGGTGATGGTGCGGGAGGTGCGGCGCTGGCGCAGCAAAATATTAGCCAGGCGCTGGGCCTGCCAGGGGGAGGTGACAAACCGGAAATCAAGATCTTCGGTCAGCTCCTGGCCATCATCTTCTTCAACCCACTGGGCCACCTTGACGGCGGGGAAGTCCATCTTCTGGAACGTCTCTCCGTCAATGAAAGTCCCCACCACTGTGTTGATGCGGTCGCTGGCCGGAGGCTCAGGCAACAGATCAATGTCACCTTGCAACTGATGATCAAACAAGTCCTCACTGGCGGGGCCATAGTAGGCTCCGACGACAATGCCGTGCATGCCGCTGACATAGGTCGGTTGACCCGCGCAGGACATGTGCATGTCTTCCAGGATCTTGGCGGGGGCCTCACTCAGGTCGAACTCACCGTTGATCGCGTAGCGCTTTTCTTTGGTGCCGTCCTGGAGGGTGATCAACTCGTCGCAGATATTGGCGGCCACGATGAACTCATTGAGCCGCAGCTCATCATCCGGCACCCCCAGCCAGCGGCGGTAATAGTCCAAAATGACCAGCGCGGCATTGTCGGTAAACTTGACCTGGCCATCGCGGGGATCCCATACCTCAGCGCCAAACTTTTCCATCTTGATATTCGGCAGGCCGGAGGGGAACTTCTCGGCGTTGAACTTGAGCGTCAGACGCACCCAGGCGATCCCTTGCCCGATCATGTCCTCTCGCCAGTTCGGGCAGTTCGCCAACATGTAGGGGTCACAGGTCTGGCGATCATTGTGCAACTCGTAACTGGCCAGATCACCGAACGTCTCGATCAGATCGTCACCCAGCCAGAGACGGCCCACCCGGTTTATCTTGTGCCCCGCGATGGTGAGGGCCAGATAAATCAGCTCCCCCTCAGTCTGATCCCCCACCTGCTCCTTGGCATTGGAGAGCAGGCCAGACGAGATCACGCGA
Source organism: Aeromonas sp. s9 (assembly GCF_040907765.1). Lineage (NCBI taxonomy): Bacteria > Pseudomonadati > Pseudomonadota > Gammaproteobacteria > Aeromonadales > Aeromonadaceae > Aeromonas > Aeromonas sp. s9. The sequence goes on along the minus strand of NZ_JBFOCK010000093.1, from coordinate 35,730 downwards.
CCATAGACGGCCACCTTGGAAGAGGAGGCCGCTCGCAGCACCTGGCTGCGCTCACTGGCCCCACGAAAATCAGAAAAGGAGGGGGTCTTGGTGGTTAGCATCATGGCAGCCATGGAGGCCATGGCTCCGATGGCGTAGGCGGTAGTCAGCGCAACACCGGCAGCAAAGAACGCGCCGGAGCCAGCCGCCACACCCACCAACACAGGAACAATGACAGGTGGCATTTATTCAACTCTCCAGGCTATCAGGGGAACAACACCAGGCACAGGGGCGGCCCCCTGATCCGTCATGGCCCACACTTGACCGGCCCACATCACGCCAGCCGTCTGGCCAAGGTCACTTTCGAAAACCACGGCATCCCCGCGCTGGGCCATTTCAGGGATCACCCGTTCAAAGTGGGCATCCAGCACGGCAGGGATGGAGCCGTGCAGCTTGACCAGCACCCGCTTGGCGCCAATCTCCGTGGTGTAGCGGTTGCGGTAATCGGCGGCGGGGTCTTTGCCGCAAGCCGCGACACAGCAATCAGCGACAAACAAACAACAGTCTGCCGAGCCCCAAAGAAAAGGCCGCCCGGAGGCGGCCTCGATAGCAGCAATGATCCGCTGCTGCCAGTCTTGATAGCGCATGGTCAATCCTTATAGGTCGAGTCAGGCCCATCTTTCGCGGAGCCCCAGAAGATGGTGCAGTTGGCCATCCAGGTCTGGAGCCTGAAAAACGCATCGTTAGGGAAGAGGCGGCGGTGACTCTCATCGGTGCAGCGCATGGAGAGCCCCTTTTTCCAGTCCTCAAAGATGTTGGAGATCGTCAGTTGTACCGCGTTGGTTCTGCCCACCTTCACCGGCGTTGACGCGATCCGCCCCTTATACTGCAAGGCGGCGGCCACCAAGGCTCCGGTGTCGTCCAGCACAACCAGGAACAACCAGACCAAGCGCCCAACCAGGCGCTCTTTCATCACCTCAGCCAACAGGGAGTTATCAAGTCCGGTCAGGGTCATGTTGAGTTGTGTCGGGGACGTAGTGAGCTGTTCTTTCTGGGGGCTGATCTGCCCCATGGCACCTATGCCGTAATAGACCTCGCCACCGATCACGGCCTCCCCCAGGCCGGTGTGAAGCCGGGTGATACCGCTCGGGAGATCTATCTTGGTGGCATAGAACGCCGTCACATTGGGCCGGTTCAAAGCGGCAATAATGGCGGGATCAAGGCCGGTCATGATCATGGGTAAAACGCCTCAATCAGGGACAGGGTGACATCCGTAAACACACCAGGGGAATGGTGGAAAACCCCTTGCTTGTTGTCCTGTAGCTTGAATACACCACAAGGCCGAGCGACAACCAGCGGGGTGCCTGACGGGTAGTTTTGACGAACCATCGGAGAGATACGCACAAGCGCTGTACCAGCTGCATCCGAATAGACATCAGCCAGCACCATTTTCAATTCATCACCAACCTGCACCCAATCACCAAGGCTTAACACCCGCCTGCTTGGTGTCCACCCTCGGGATGTGAACTGCTTTTTCATTGAGATAGCTTCAGTCACAACAGGATGACCAAGCACGGGCTGCGGATTGCCAACCAGTTGGGATGAAAAATCCCATATCCTGACCCTGCCTGATGTCCCCTCCAGTGAGAAAACGAGCGCTTTCAACCGCTTTGCCACCGGCGCAGGCAGGCCTCTGAACGTCAACTGGGCGGTTACCTTGGAACCAGGTATTGCTAAGGTCTGGGTTGACCCAGACATGGATTCAAAGTCTCTGGTCAGTCCCTCCAGCCCTATCGACATTTCGTTGGGGATGATGTCCGTAGGCCAATCGATTACATCTGCCAATTAAGCACCTCACACATTGAGCATTCGCCGGATCTGGCCACGGCCCGCCACATCCTGCACCACCATCTGGTAACCCTGCTGGGCTCCCTGCTGGGCGCCGCGGCGGGCCGCCTGCTCCATCGCGGCGGACAGAGCAGCATCCCCCGCACCTGATACAGCGATATGCTGGATAATGGTGACCCCGTCACTACCATCACCGCCCTTGCCAGCTGCCCGCGCCAGAATCGCTTCCGAGTCGCGGCGGCTGGTCACGTTGGCGGGGCCTTTTATCAGGGTGCCGTTCACAAACTCATCGCCCAGCTCTGACACAATGCCGAACTGGTTGGCCGGGATGTGCCCGCCCTTATCAAACAAACCGGCAATCGCCTGACCGGCCACCATGCCCGCTGACGCATAGCCCATCATCCTGACGCTGTTGGACAGACCGATGGAGTAAGGGGGCGGGAAGGCGGCCAGCGCCTTGGCGGCGGCCTCTTCCGTTGACACGATAATGGATGGAATGGCTGCCGCTTTTTGCATGGCGAACAGGGCTTTATAGATGCCGCTGTGCTCCATGCCCGCCTGCTGCAAGGCAGAGGTGGTAATGCTCATGGACTGCTGGGTAAAGCTCAGCAGCTCAGCGGATACCGCCGACTGGTATTCCCGCTGTTTGTTGACCCGGTCGTTTTCGATCTGCAGCAAGCGGGACTGGTGATCCTGCTCCAGCATTTCCCGGCTTGCGTGGTACTCCATCTGGAGCTGGAATTGCAGGTCGTGGTTAGCGGACGCCGCATCATAGGCTTGCGAATACTGCTGTTGGAGGCGCTGCTGGGCTTGTTGCCAACGGCTCTGCTCCTCGATGACAGAGGCGCCATACTGCTCGATACGGGCCACGTTGCGGGCGTCGTAGAAATCCCTGTCGATCCCTTCCATCGCTTGGTTGCTGTTGGCCAGCAGTTGCTGACGCTTGTCCAGCTCGGCGGCAATGGCCTTGTTTTCAACCCTGAATGAATCCACCGCCGCATAGTTGACGGCTTTGGGCTTCTTCGGGGCTTTCGGCGCTTTCATGGCACCGGGGATCACGGCAACGCCGCGCCCCTCCCCACCAGGGGCAGGCAAAGGAGGCAGGCTATCACCGCCACTGGTCACGGCGGACTGGATAGACTTTTTCAGGGTGTCCAAGTTCTGGAAATATGAGGCCCAGCCGTCAGCGCTGGACTGGGACAAGAACGCTTCCATATCGCCCTTGGCGAGCTGCATAGCGGTTCCCAGCGCATCGAGCTGCCCGAGCATGGCATCAGGCTCGCCCGCATCCTGGTAATCTCTCAGCGCTTCGTTGTAATCCATGCGGGCAGCAGAGTAGGCGGCAGCAGCTTTCAGGTAGCCGTTTCTGGTTTCCTGGTCGGCGCCGATGTTGAATACCAGGGAAGCTTTCTCAAGCGTGGTGTCGATGGTTCGGATGAACTGCTCCAGAGCGAGAGAGGCAGACCGCACCCCTTCGATCACATAGAGCGCCATCCCCTTGCCAAGCTCAGCGAAACCGCCTTTGGCATCGGCAGCATCGACAATCCACTGACGCATCAGGCGCGAGCCCTCGGAGATAGCCGGGGCCATACTGGCCTTGACCTGCTCCCACAAGGCGCCCATGACTGACATCAGCCGCTGGATCTCAAGGCGAGCCTCGCGCACGGCAGCGAATTGGCCGCCAGATAACGCCATGCCCATGCCGTCGATCTCGTCGGCAAAACGGAATAACTCGCCTTTGTTGGTGTAGAGGGTATCGAACAGCTCTGCCGCCGCATCATTCAGCTCATCGAGCCAAAAACGGGCATCGGCTGCGCTCATCTTTTGCAGCTCGGCGGAGAAAGCGCGCAGTTGCTGATCGGGCGACATTGCCGCCCAGTCCTGGGCCGACTGTCCAATCTGCTTGAAGAAGTCCACCAAGGGCCCGCCGCCGGTCTTGGCCGCATCGGAGATCCGAACGTTCAAGTCCTTGACGACATCCGACAGGCGCTCCCCGTTGGTGCCAGCCCATTCCGCTGCCTGGGCGTAGGCGTGCCACTGCTGCGCGGCAATGCCTATGTTTCGGCCAAGGTTGGCCGTCTTGTCAATGCTGTCATAAGCCGCCTTGATACCGGCGAGCGCCGCGCCTGAGCCCAGGGCGATCAGGGCGCTGCGCAGTGAAAACACCTCGGTGACCAGCGTCCGCACACCGCCGGCCACCACTTTCCCGGTGTTGACGACATGACCACCAAAGGTGGTGAAGTCTTTGCGGGAACGGGCCAGCTCCTCCCGGAACTGGGCCGCATTCAGGCCGAGCGTAGTGACCAGGCTGCGCAATACGGCCATAGGTTATCCTCTGATGTGGTTAAAACAGGACGGCTCTCAGCGACAGCTGAGACTCTTCCGGGGTGATTTTTTCTGGATCAGGGAGGGGAGGGTGCAGGCGCTCATATTCGAGCGAGTAATGGGCCAGCCAGGTGGTCAGTTCCGAAACGGGCAGCGCCTCGATTTCGGTGATCGTCTTATGCAGATCGATCGCTAACCTGATCACCAGCTGCTTGGTCTGGCTGACCCTTATCGTTTTTTTCAGCGGCCAGCGCCAGTTCGTCCATCCGGTTGAGGCGCTTCGCTACCGGCACCAGTCGGTCGAGTACCGACAGAGGCAGGCTTTCCAGCAGGGCTGGCACCTGTTCTTGGGTGGCGATCGGGTTGCCATCTTCGTCCACCATGCAACAGACCAGCAGCGACATCATCCATTGGTATGGGTTATCTGCCAGCGGCTGACCAGTTATCTGGTTGAAATTGGTTACCTGGTACTCCATCAGCTTGGACACCGACATTTCACGCACGATGATTTCGGCTTCTTCGCCCAGCTCTGGAACAGGCACAAGCTCCTGACGAAGCGATAACTTGTTGAGCAACAGCGCCGCTGTCACCGATGGTTTTTTCTTTGCGGCCATTATGCACCTACCCCCACTTTGCCCCACTTGGTCTTGCCGTTCTGTTTGCACGGCACCACGAAATCAATGGTCTTGTCACCCTGGGTTTCGTTGCGCAGATAACCCAGCAACACCACCTCGTATTCCGCTGTCACATTGTCGGGCCAGATGTGTTGAACGATGACAGTCTTGGTGGCCTGAGCCGCCGCAATAAACAACTGCTGGCCCGCATCGGTCGGGTAAGCCATGCACTTGAACTCTTTCTCTGGGCCATCGAACATCCCGGCAATGGAGCGCTTGGCCGTGTCTTCCAACGTAGTTTGGTCCAGCACGGGATTTTTCTCGCCGACTTGGCCAATGGACAGCATCCCAGGGAGGGGGGTGAAATCGGCATCGTCCTTGGTCTTGAACTTGGTTTGAGTCCCAGCGGCCAAGACCCCATCTTGGGGGGTGTACTGAAAGCGGGTTGCTGCGGTCATAACGCATTCCTTCTGTTTGTCGTTTGGATTTCGATGATGGATTGCTTGGTTGTCGTGTCCAGCGAACTGGGTGAGTCTCGCGGCTCGGACACGGCGATGTATTGGAAGTCGTCTGTTTGCCTGCCATCAAGCTGGCGCAGACGCTCGCCGATGGCGTCCCCCTCCAGGCGAGTGGCGGCCAATATCTCCAACTGCCAAAAATGCTGCTGGAGACTCACCCCACCCTCAAGGGGTCGCAGGCCGTCAGGAGAGCTGACCAGGCTGTAGGCGATTGCAGGAATAGACTCTTCTTGCGGTATGAAGTCGGGATATACAGGCACCTGGCTGGCGGCCTTTATCAGCTCAAAAATAGCGGCTCGCTTTATCATCTGATTGCCTTGTCGATGGCTGCGCCCAGGTGATCTTTCTGTACGTCCAGCACCTTCTCCACGTTCTCATCGAGACCGGGGCGCAAGAATGGGCCAGCAGGGATGCCGGGGTGGATCAAGCTCTCTTGCCCTGGGCGACTGCGGCGCAGGTGTGCTCGCTTGTTGGCGCGCTCGGTATCCTTGTGGCTCTTGAGGCTGGCCCCACTGGCAAGACTGTGCTCGCGGGCTCCATGCTCCAGCCAGTACGCATAGACCGGCGCCTCCACGTATTTACCTGCCGCCTGTTGTACCTTGTAGGACTTGAACACACCGACAGAGGCAACGACATCAGCAAACCGGGGGTTCCTGGGAATGGAGACGCGCAGCTTGATGGACTCACCCAACAGGCCGGTGTCGTGGTTCCACTTCTGCTCATAGAGGGAACGAGTACGGGCCAGCACCGGCTGGGCTGATTCTCGCATCACCTCGCGTAAGACCTTCTTCTGGGTGACCAGATCGAGGGACGCCAGCTGCTGCTCCAGATCAGAAAACCCGTCCAGGTCGATGGTGCTGATCATTGGTCAACCTCACAGAAGAGGATCAGCGTGCTGCGCTTGGCATCTGGCTGAACCAGTTTGATATTGACGGTGAGATCATCGCGCACCAGGAAAACCCGGTTGGCAGGGGTCACGCCGGAGCGGTATCTCAGCTTGATGGTGTACTGCCCTGCAGCGACCTCTTTGCCAGCCCTCAACTGTTCACGGCCACCAATCATTCTGACATCTGCCCAGATAGGGCTCGACTCTTGCCACTGCGCCAGCGGCTGGCCAGCAGCATCTTGCCCTGACGCCTTGGTCAGGATGCGGATCTGATCTCGGTACTCACCCGCTGCCATAGAAACCTCCAATAAAAAACCCCGCCGAAGCGGGGTTTGTTTTGGTGACCGGTCAACTGTGGTGCCACCATATCCTAACCTTGTTGACTATCTGCCACGCCACACCGAGCAGCAGCACAGCCCCACCATACCCCAGACTTGAAAGTGTCCAGTCACTCCCCTTGGCATTGAGCCAAAGCGGTGTAAAAACTGTCATTGCCAAGCCCATGGCCATCAACAGATAAGCCCACAGCACCTGCTCCTTCAGCTGCTTGGATGTCTGCTGCGTGGTCGTCAGCCGATCACCGGTGTCCACCACATCAGCCAACTGCATGACCGGCGACCCACAATGCGGACAACTGGCCGCCTTGTCAGACACCTTGCCGGTACATTCGCCACACTCGATAAGCGCCATTGTCCCTCCCGTATCAATCCCGGTAGGGTATATCCGATCAGGCCCCTGATCCAGCCATCACGGATCCGGCGGCAACTCGGGGAACAAGATCCGGTAGGGGCCAAGCGCATGGGAGTAAGCCAGCGGCAGCTCTGCCACGATAGTGCCAGTGATGATGGGCTCGCGGTTCTCGTAGAACTGCGCCGCCGACATAAGAACCGCCAGGGTGACAGCCGGGTTCTTCACGCTGATACCATAGTGATCGGTATCGGGGATTTCCTCATCGCTGTCGTAGATCTTGCGGCCCATGTAGTTGGAAGCCGCCACTTCGGCGGCCCCCAGGTACAACTCCAGCAGATCGTCTTCATCCGTCATGCCTGCATCGAGGCGAAGCTGTTTTTTCAACAGCGAGATGTTGAGCAGTGCCATCTTATTACACCTTGTCAGCTTTCGCCTTGACCGGCTTTTCCTGTTTCTGTTCGGCCTCTGCGGCCTTGGCCTGCGCGGCGGCTTCATCCTCTGCGGCCTGGGTTTGTGCCGCCGCCTGGGCATCAGCTTCTTGTCGCTGTTGCTCGCGGGCCTGAAGTTCGGCCAACTGGCGTTTGAGTTCGGCCTCGGTGTCATAACGGGCGATCCCGAGCCGGACCAACTCGTCCGCCTCATCCTGGCTGTCAACGGGCAAAGAGTCGCCAACGTTGCCCCGCTTTGCACCAAACAGCGAGGTGAGCAAAATTACGTGCATGGGTTTTCTCCATCCAACCGGGGGCATGACCCCCGGTGTGGTTGATTAGGCGGCCTTGAGGGTCAGCGCCTTGACGGCTGCGGTATCTTCCAACAGCGCATCGAAGCGGTGGAACATCAGGAAGCCAACCAGACCGGCCTCGGCATACTTCTCGTCCAGACGGCGCAGGGCCATCCCTTTGACGCGGCGGATCTGGAAGTAGCTGAAATCGCCATAGAGCACCGCTTTCTTACCAGCAGCCACATCCGGCATACCCTGGTCGATCTGGTACTGATCGCCGTCAATGGTCGCCGGGGCAACACCGGCCACATCCGGCAGCCACAGCGGGCGGCCATTACCGTCCTTGAGTTCCTTGAAACCGAGCAGGGTGTTGTCGTTGAACACCCAGCGGGTGTTGCCTGCGCGATAGGCCGGATCCACCGAGTGCTTGAGCTTGAGCAGATCGCCGTGGGTGATGGAACCCGCCACCGCAGAAGTCACACCACCGGTCAGCTGCATGGTCAGCCCCTTGATGTTGTTGCCCTGGCCGTCACCGTTCAGCAGTTGCTTTGCTTCACCTCGGCCGAGGCGAGATCCGATGCGGCGGGAGATCAGACCAATGACATCCACGCCGCTGTCGGTCAGCAACTCGTCACTGATCTTGATGGTCTTGGAGGTCATCTTCTTGGCACCGATGGCAACTTGGCCAAAGTCCATGTCCTTATCGCCACCCTCTTCTGTTTCACCGATCATGACGCCTTCATCCGCAGTGCCATCCGTGGTCACCCAGGTAATGGGCGCCCCGCCATCGGTTTCAAACACGGTGGCGATATTGGCCACACCGCCGAAGGCTTTCATGGTTTCCACAACGCGGTTGCGGAATTCGGTGGGGACGGTAAAGCCGCCCTTGGAGTCCACGTTGGTCGCCTGGGCTCGCATTTCCTTGAACAGCGCACGCTCCTCGCTGGAGAGTGCCGGGTAGCCACCGCGCAACACGGTTTCCAGCACCTTCATCTGGCGGGCTTCGGCGACACTGGTATCGAGGTCAATGCCAGAACGGCGCTCGGGCTCGTTGTTGACGTTGTCAGAGTCCAGGTTGAGCAGGCGCTCTTCGCGGACGATCTGGGCGTCCAGTTCGTCCAGCTCCTTGACCATGTCGCCCCACTGCTTGGTGGCGGGCTCATCCCAGCGCTTCTCGCTGTAGTCATCGTTCAGCTTGCGCATCTGACCGGCGATGGTGCTGCGCTTCTGCTTCAGTTCGTGCAATTTCATGGGCATACGCTCCGTTATGGCAATAAAAAACCCGCCGAAGCGGGTCAGGTTTCACAGCACCATCAGGCGCCAATCAGTTGTAAATGTCGTTCGCGCCGCTCGCGGGCCTCATCTTCCTGGGCTCGGCTCTCTTTATTCTTGAACTCCTGCATGGAGCGGGAGGCAGCAGTTGCGTCAGGGTAGGCAGGGAAGGCCACCGGCCCCACATCGTAGAGGCGGGCGAACTTGGTGATCTCCCGCGTCAGTAACCCATCGTCATCGTAAAACCAGCGCTCGCCATCGTGGGCCACCTTGAACTGGAATGAGCTGGCATCGATGTCACCGCGCAGCATGGGGGCCAACACCAGATCTTGCACCGTCTGGGTCGATGGGGCGTCAATCTCGTAACGTAACCCCTCATCATCTATCGACAGGTGCAAGGTGCCGCTCTTGGTACGGCCAAGAACAAAGTTTCGGTCATGGTTGAACAGTCCCCGCACATCGTCCTGCATCACCCCGTCGAAGGCGCCTGGCTTGATGATTTCACGAAAGCCGCCGAGGTTTTCACTCAGGCGGTTAAACACTGCGCCATAACCGACTATCTTCGGGCCTTGCCCGTCAACGGCAGGATCGGCTCGCACTTCACAGCGAAAGAAGCGGCGTTCGCTATCATTCGGCATTGGTCACCTCATCTTCTTGTTGTTTGTTGTCCTGCTGGCTGGCGGCGTTGACCGAGATCAGGAAGTTGTCGAGCCCATCGACCCGGTTCATATCTTCCAGCACCCGCACCTCATTGCGGTTCATCCAGCCATCGGTGATGGCGTAGTGGTAGAACTCGGCACGCTCTTTGGCGGTGCCGCGCAGCAGGCCCGCCAGGTTGAACTTGACGTAGTAACCGGCCCGCAGCTCGGCCTCGGTGAACACTTTGCGGTTGATCTCCTGCTCCCAGCGCACCACCCAGGGCATCACGCTATGGCGGACGAAGTGGATCGCCTGCTCGCTGATGTTGGAGAAGGTGGCCTTGTCCAGGTCGTTGATCATGTGGCTCGGCACGTTGTAGATCCCAGCGATCTCGCTACGGTTCATCTTCTGCGTTTCGAGAAACTGCGCCTCTTCCGGCGGGATGGTGATCGCCTTGTAATCCAGATCACCGGTCAGCAAGGCGGTGCGCCCGCTGCCCTTGCCGATACCACCTTCACGCCATGAGCTTTTCAGGTTGGCGCGATGCTTCCTGCCTTGATCTGCCGCCATATTCGGCGTCTTGTCGATCAGGATGCCGGACGGCCGCCCACCGCCACCAAAGAACTGGGAGCCATATTTCTTGGTGGCCAGACCGAGGCCGATGGTCTCAGCGTGATAGCGGATAGGGCTGGCACCCCACAGCTTGTCGGCGCCAAAGCCCTTGATGTGCACCGCGTCATAGATGGGCAGGGCAAACCAGCGATGCTCCTGATCGTCATATGCCGGGTAGTACCAACCGGACTGGCCGCGCTGCGGCTTGCCGATATGCTCGGGGTCAAACAATGCCAGCTCGGTCAGCTGACCCGTTCGGCGATCCCGGATCAGGCGAGTGATCGCATTGCCGTTCGCCAACACCACTTGCTGCGACTGCTCCCGCCAGTCATAACTGCTCTGGAACAGGTTGGGCGATGCCGACAGCAGGTAATGGGCCGGGTGGTCGGTGCCTGGCACCACATCCCCCCCCTGCTTGCGCAGCACATGGAGCGGCATCTGGGCCATGCTGCTGGACAGACGATGGATACAGGAGTACACCGCCGCCAGCCTCATGGAGCTGGCAGGCGTCACCGAGACCCCGCTCTCGGTGGTGGCCCCCAGGCCAAACCATTCAGCAAGACCAGGATCGGATGAGCTGATGGTTTCACTGCGGGCCTCAGCCCCGAACAGCAGACTGAACATCGCGGCCCCCTTGTTTCTTGAGCTTTACCAGTATCAAGGCAGTCAGCAAAACCAGACCGACCAGCAGCCCACCCGCCAACAACATGGCAGGGCCAAGCCCCCACATCAGGTAGGTGCCGCCGCTCATCAGCAGGACGCCGAGCAGCAGGGCCGCATCAATCAAGTACCGCGTCCGTTGGGTCATAATCATCTTCCGAGTAGGGGCTGCTGAATGCGCCCTTGTTGAGCATGGCGCGACCGATTGCCATGATGGCAGCCATCGCACCGTCTATCTTGTTGTCCTTGCCCTCCTTGCGAGGGAACACGTTTTCGTTGGCATCCTCGCGGGCGGTGACGTTGCCGACCATCCAGTTCATCACCGGGTTGTCGTCATGGTGCAGGCGGCCAGCCGCCAGCGCGGACTCCATCTCCTTCATCGGCGGCGACAGGTGCGCCGTGGTTTGCGGGATAGCCACAGGCAACCAGCCAGCGGTTGCCAGCTGTTGGGCCAGCTGGGCACTGTTCCATGGGTCGTGCGGGATCTCGCGGGGTGAGTAGGTGCTGGCCAGGGCCGCCACCTCTTCGCCTATCTCGCCGAAATCAATCTCCGCCCCATCCGTGGGCGTCAGTGCCATGCCGCCAGAGTTGGGCCAGACCGTAGAGATCCACTGCTGGTACTTGTCCAGGTTGCGGTTGTCCGGGTCGTTGGTGGTGTCCTCCGGCAGCCAGTGGCGGGTGAACAGGTAGTAATGCAGCAGGCCATCCGCCTCATAGCGAGCAAAGCAGATCGCCAGTGAGCAGACGTCCAGCTTGCTGGCAAGGTCGAGCGCGAACCAGCAAGGGCAGCCAATAAAGTCCTCAATCTTCAATGACGCATCGGCGGCACTGCGCCAATGGTCGTAGTTGAAGAAGGTGGAGCTGGCGGTCGTCCATTTGTTGAGGTGCTTGATCAGGTACTTTGTGAGGTGCCGCGCATTGCGCTTGGCCCTCATCAGCTGGGCAAGCAGGTAATCCTCAAAAACAGATACCCCATAATTGGGGTTCGCTTTACGCAGGCTGGCCGGGTCAAAGATGTCGTCGTCATCGTCAATGGTGTAGATCAGGGCGAACAGCTCTTCGTCCGGCTCGGCACCACTGAGCATTCTGACGCACTCATCCCAGAACTGTTTGCATGGGCCAGCCGGGTTAACCCCTGCCGTGCTGATCACCAGCATCATGGGCTGCTCTCGCGCCCCTTGGCCGGTCTCCATGGTGTCATACAGTTCAGGACTGTCGTGTTCGTGGTACTCATCGACAATTGCCAGGTGCGGGCTTGAGCCATCACCCGGATTGCCGATCACCGGCTCAAACACCGAGCCATCCTGACGAAGCATCTTCTTGGCGCAAACCTGAATGCCAAACTTGCGGCGCAGGTTGGGCAGCTGGGCGGCGATCTGCATCGCGGGCTTGAACACCTCCCACGCCTGCTTTTCCGTGGTGGCCCCGCAGTACACCTCCGCGCCGGGCTCATCGTCCGCCGCAAACATGTAGAGGCCATTGCCCGCCGCCACGATGGACTTGCCATTCTTGCGCGGTACGAACAGGGCCGCCCGCCTGAACCGGCGCAGCCCGTCCTTCTTGCGCACCCAGCCATACACACACGCATGGAAGAACAACTGCCAGGGCTCTAACGTTATCCGGCGCTTGTCCAGCGGCAGGCGCCGCCATTTGCCCTTTGTGTGTGGCAGCAGTTGCAAAAACTTGCAGGCCCGCTCTGCCCTGGCGGCATCGAACCTGTAGGGGTAGTCCTTTTCTTTGGACTTCTCCAGATCATCCAGGTGACGCTGACACGCCTGCTGAACGTACTTGCAGGCGATGACCCGACCCGATACCACATCGCGGGCGTACTTGTTCGCGGCGTTGACGTTCGGGTTCTTGGCCATCAGAAATCCTCGAACTCATTTCCGCCATCAGGGCCAGTCCCGCCACCTCCGCCCATCAGGCGGCGATAGCTGGTAGGGTCAAGGCCGAGCAGTGAGCCGATCCTGACCATGGAGGAGATCGCATCCTGACGGACAGCAACGGCGGGATGTTTCTTGATGCCCTCGGCGGTGGCCGAGGTGATGCCGTCATCCAGCACCATCTTCTCGGCCTTGAGATACAGACCAAACGAGTTGCAGTAAGCCAGTACCAGCGGCAGGTGATCTTCTGTGAGCTGCTGGCGTCCGATCAGAATCTTTACCGTGCTACGCCAAAGCAAACGCGCCTCGGCATAATGCAACTCAGGAGGAGCGGGCGGCGCCCGCTTGATGACTTGATTGGATGGCGCAGCAGGCAGATCGCCGCCAGACTTGCGGCCACCCCCAGCGGCTCTTGTCATTATCCGAACTCCGTAGCGTTATCCCTTCCAACGCTCCCGAGTTTCAGCGTTACATAACGAAATTTCAGGAAATTTTCCTTATTTCTCGCTCGCGTGAAAAACTTTAGGCGGCGGTACTAAGGGGCTTGAGGCGGTAGGGATTTGACCACCCCCGCCCCGCCTGACCCGCGCCGCGACTGGATCTCGGCGGCCTTTTTGGATCTCTTGAGGATCTCGCCGAAAGGGTGCCTGGGGAGGGCTGTTTTCTGGGTTGGCGTTCAGTTTCACGCCAGTTCACCGCCGGTTCAGCCGCTCGTTCGCGGTCTTAACCTTGTGGTGAGCGGTACAAATGGACGCCAAGTTGCTCGGGTCATCCGTGCCGCCGTGCGCCTTTGGCACCACATGGTCAACAATGTTCGCGGGGGTGTATGTCCCCTCGCCCAAGCAGGTCAGGCAAAGGTATCCATCACGCTGCAAGATAGTTTCCCGCAGCTTATCCCATGCCGAACCATACCCGCGCTGATGCCTGGACAACCCAGCCTGATATCGCTCCCATCCAGAAACGCGGTGAGCCTCGCACAAGCCGGACTTGTCATTGGTCAGAGCACTGCAACCGCCAGGATGGCGGCATGGCTTCATCCGTCTTGGCGGCATGGTCACTCCACAATAAGGGCCGCCCGCTGCTGCTATGGGCATCGCTGCAGGGCGCTAGCATTGGGCGGCAAGGTAAATCAATGTCTGCGCATGTTGCCAGTATCAAGCAACGAGGCGGGGGCAACGTCAAAGCGCTGCACCTTTGACCTGGGGGGGGGGGTATTGCGGTAGTTGGGTTAACGGGGTTGAGTCAATGAGAGATAGGCTCTTTCACAGGCCAATCCTGACGCTCGAGCTCGGTCATACGCTGCTGCCAGCTCACCCGCTCTCTCGTCAGCCCGGCTGAGCAGGTCGGCGAGCACCATGGCAGGATGTCCGGCTGCCGGGCCTCCTTGGGCAGCCCCGGGATTGCTGGCGCACTGACTTGCTCGGGCTGCCAGGCGGCGGGCTTGCTCGCGCAGCCGGCCAGACTCAAGGTCAGCAGCAGCGGCATCAGCCTGCGCTTGGGCGATTTCTTCTTGTGCATGGTCTCTCACCTCATCGATTTCAGCCTGCCGGCGCTGCTCTTCCTCCCGAGCCTTCAGCTCAGCCTTAGTTCTGGCTGTGGCAAGGCGGGCAGCCTCTTCATTCCACTTTGCCTGCCAGGTCTTGCGCTCCCCCTCCTCCCCAGCAGCATGACCGGAGCGATAGAGCGCCACACCGCCGCCGGCCAGGGCGGCTATCACCAAGGCACCGGCCAGGAACGGCAGCACCTTGCTCTGCTGAGTCACTCCCATCACACCCCCTTGCACTTCGCATTGAGGCGCAGCCGGTCTTTCCAGAGCCCGGGGCATACCCGGTTCCCCGGTACCGAGCAGTCCTGGTTGCCGGAACGCTTGAATAGCAGGATCGCCTCGCAGGCCCCGGGGTAGTCGCCAGCGTTCAGGCGCTTCACGATGGTGGATCGGCAGAAGGCGCCGGGACCGATGTTGTGGGAGAGCTCGACATAGGCGTCGAACTCATACTGGTGGAGTGGCACCTTGATGCAGGCCTTGAGGGCATTCTCGAACACCCGCACCTCCCGAAGGCTCCTGTTCACCGCGGCGACGGGCGTGATGGTGTCACCCATCTTGACCCCTTCGGTGCTCCCAAAGCCGATAGTGGGGAGCTTGGTACCGTGTACGGGGTCGGGGTAAGCCGTCGGCTCAAACCCCTCCCGATTCAGGATCCCCACAAAGCCGGCAGCACTGAGAGTGAGCGCCGCTATGGCAATTCGTACTTTTGTCATGCCTACCCAACCTGCTTGGCGCGTGGCTTGATGATGTTCGACCAGATAAACCAGCCGATCTGAACCGAAAGCCACACAAGCGTCGCGATCAGCACCCAGTCATTCAAAGAGACACCAGCCCACGACATACTCACCACCGCTACAGGAGGGGCAGATTTCGCAGTTTCACCGACCACAGTGGTAGCGATCTGCTCATGGCCTTGATTCATGAATCCACCCCAGAAACGAAAAAACCTCGGCAAGGCCGAGGTTTGAGAGCAAGAAATAAAAAAGACCACATCCTTTCGGGTGCAGTCTTCCATCATCGGTGCCAACTTTGCCAAAAATTGCAGGGGATGTAAAGACACCGATAGATCGGAGCAATAAGCGCATTCCATTGACGGAATGATTACGCTTTATTACACTCGCCTTAGTAACAAATTTGAGCAACGATTAGTAACTAATGTGGTGTTCATGACTATGTGGGAAATCGAGTATACCGATGAGTTTGAAGAGTGGTGGGCAGGGCTTACCCAAGAAGAACAAGAGTCGGTTAGCGCGTCAGTCGGTTTGTTGGAACAGTGTGGACCACAGCTGAAACACCCACATAGCAGCGGGATCAACAGTTCAAAGCATGGCCATATGCGTGAGTTGCGAACACAGCATGCAGGTGAGCCAATCCGGACACTATATGCCTTCGATCCACGCCGTGCTGCCATCCTGCTTATTGGTGGCAATAAGACAGGGGATGATCGCTGGTATGATGTTCACATCCCGATCGCAGACAGCCTCTATGATCAACATCTGGCACAACTGAGAAGGGAGGGCCTTATCGATGGCTAAGAAATTTAACGATCTGCGCGCCAAGATGACTCCTGAGTCACAGGCTCGCGCCGTAGCAAAAACAGAGGCAATGCTGGCCGAGATGCCACTGGACGAACTGCGTCAGGCTCGCGGGCTGTCCCAGAAAATGCTCGCAGAAATACTGCACGTCCAACAACCAGCCATAGCCAAAATGGAAAAGCGCACTGATATGTATCTCTCGACACTGCGCAGCCACATTGAAGCCATGGGAGGTCAATTGGAAGTTGTGGCCCGCTTCCCGGATGGAGTCGTGAAGGTCACTAACTTCGCCACCCTCGGTGAGCGCGCCATCATCTGATCGGCCAGTAGCCATGTTGGTAATGCAATAATTGGGGGGGGCGAAAGCCCCCTTTTCAATCTAGCCAGAAGCGGCTCTATCGCGTCACATACCCATAGCGCGCCTGTGTCGTAGACTCCTGCTGGTGGCACCAGGCCAACACCGCGAGATAAAGAGGGCGCCACCCCCTCTCCCACTGCCCGCGGGTGAACTGGCCCACCAGCACCTCAATAGGCCGCCTGACCTGACTGCCCAGGATCGGACGAAGTCCAGTACCACCGCAGCGGGGACAGGCTTTGTCCATGGGCTTGCCATGTAACTTGGATAACTCCAGATCCCGGACTGTCCCTCTACCACCACAACGACAAGCGGCCCCAGGAGTGTCAGCAGTGCGGCAGTAGTGTTCCAGGGCCAACTCGGCTACCCGGCGCAAGGCCATGCCGTGGCCACGTTCCTTGTTGCCACCCACATAGCGGGGAGCAATCTTGGTGCACTCAGCCTGCACAGCCAGCAGGGCCTTCTTGGCATCCCCTAGGTCTTTGCAGTAACGCGCCATCACCAGCGCCATGCCGGCACCATTGTGCTTCTGAACCATTCCCAATGCCGTCATCACATCACTCTTTGTCAGATGAGAACGCCCCGTTGACTGGGCCTGATAGGCCTGCAGCATCACAGAACGCGGATCCCCTACGGTAATTGCATATTCAAAGCGCACTCATCACCTCCACTGTTACCGACACCATTCCCCCTTTCACTACCGGCCCGCGCTCCACCAGCAACCGGTCGATCTGGCTATCGTCCAGCCACACCCCGGCGTGGGTCAGGGCGTCTTGCACCGCCTTCACCGTGTTATCCAGATCCCGGGCTCGCCGGTCAGGGGCCTGCACCACCAGCCGCAGGGCCAGCCGATCGGGAATCTGCTTGCCGGCTAACTTGGCAGCTAGACAGGCATCGGCCGCAGCTTTGCGATAAACCCTCCCCTCCTGGCTCAGCAGGGTTCTGGGCTTACCGCTCACGGCCACATTGCGCCAGATCCGGTTGGTTGAAGGGGGCCATGGCAGGGTCACTGTCCATGAATCAGCTTTTGGCATTGAACACTCCCAAGGAGCAAGCCAGCTCCAGTGTGTTGATAACGTGCTCCAACTGCGAACCGTGCTTGGCCTCCCAAGCCTTCCACCCGATCCGGTGCAACTCCATGTGTGGCTGGTGGGCGAGTGGGAACGACATCAGGTCATGCGCCTTGCTGCCCATCACACTCATCCCGTGACCCACAACGTGGTGTGCCTCGATGCCCTCGCGCTGGCCCGTCACCACACAGGGCAACTGTCGAACAAAAGCCAAGTAGGCCGCACACTCCCAGCGCTGTCGTTTGGGCTTGCCTAAATGCAAGGCCGCAGGCTCAGGATCAATCTGGCGAATGGCCGGTTTGGCATTGATGCGAGCCCGCAGATCGGCCAGTGGATCGCGCTCTGCCACCTCAAGGCGATGATCACGATAGCGAGCATCGGTCTCCCGGTTACCACGGGGCGACCACTTCCGATCCGGTTCGATGGGTGCCAGGCGACAGGCAGAGCGCAGCAGCGGATCCGGCAATGAAGGCAGCACCTTATAGACGGTCGCCCACCAGCACAGATCCCGGGCAGTCAGGTCAGCAGCGGCCACCCCACACCAGCCAGCGACCCGCTGCAGCACAAGCTGCGCCAGCCACCCGGCCACATCGGCGAGGCGGATCGGTAACTGCCCATTGCGGTGCTCGTTGTCGTGATGCCAGCACAAAGGCAGATGGACCCCCTCCACCTCTGCGGTGACGGTTTCCCCAATGCAGCCATCGGCTATCACGCAAGCAGTGGCATTGGCGGTCAGCAGCTCCCCACCGGCGGCATTGACCACCGCGGCGCAGGCCAGGGCCGACACCAACTCAGAGAACTGGGCCAGCAGGTCAGCCCCCTGATCGCGCACCAGACGCACCGGCTTGCCAGCCAGTTGGCGCCTCACCGCCGGCAGGCTGTCGCCCAGCGGCACCAGGGCCAGCCCCAGCGCTTCGACAAACACGGCGTTACCTGCGCTCACGCTTGCCCCCTGATCGCGTTCAACTGTTGGCGAAACCACTCACGGTGCTCTTCATCCACCTCATCAATGGCGGCCACCACGACCTCACGCCCGATCTCGTTGCGGCGACGGCGCCACACCAGCAGGTGCGCCTGCTTGATCAACTCGATGCGCTGCCGTTCAGCCGATGGCAACAGGGCCAGGTTGTGACTCATGCCGCCACCCCACGCAGGATGCCGTCACGGATCAGTCGCTCCACCAGCCACTGCTGGCCCTTGCCGGTGATCAGGGGGGTGAAGCTGATGCGCCGCTCGCCGTTGCTGTCAAACGAGCTCTCCCGGGTCGCGAACAGCCCGCGGTCCACATACTCCTGCATCGGCAGGTTCCAGCGCTCCCCGCGGCAACTCATCAAGATCTTGCGTTCCCTCAGCAGGGTGAACAGGGTATTGGGGCCAAGGCCCACCGTCTTGGCGAACGCCGACAAGGTGATCCCCTTCTCCACACTGGCGATCTGCTTGGCGAACTCCACCGCCGGGGCATCCATCGCCACCTTCTGTTCCAGCGCCATCTTCTGCTCGGCCAGCTCGGCAGCAAGGCGCAGTGCCTCCGGCAGGGTCTGGGGGATCATCATCGCGGGCTGGTGGGCTTGCTGCTCCAGCTCCTGCCAGCGGCGAATAATCCGGATCCGCAACTGGGCGCTGTAACCGGCCACCAGACAAAGGGTCTCGTCCTTGTCCAGCAACAGGCACGGCTGGGTGCGACCACGGCCATCCTGGTAATCGCCTGACTTCTCAGGAGATTGAATTTCCACCAGCATCTTGCGGATATCGGCCATCACGTTGTCGTGGCGCTTTCCGGTCAGCTCGGCGATCTCCACGCTGGTCATCGTCAAAGGGGTTGCCCCCCGCATCATCAGTTCCATCACCTCACCCCCATCGACACATTCGCGGCCAGATACACCGCTAACCCCACCAGCACCACCAGCACCACCACCATCAGGGTACCCCTCATGAAATCGCGCATGGGATCATCTCCAGCGTGGCGGGCCGCTGTTGCTGGCCGCGCAGGGCGTTCACCGCCTTCATCACCTCAGCCAGTTCGGCACCCTGTACCAGGTAGTGCCCGGCCCGGTGGGCCTGGGAGGTGAACCCCAGTTGCCGCGGGCAATCCGACACCTCAAGGCGCACCTGCACCGGCAACCAGTCCTTCACCTCCGGGTACACCGCCACCCGCACATACCGGGCGCGGCGAATGTCCCGCTCACAGGCATCACTGAACGTCACCGCCATCACGCCATCCTCCCTGTTATCGTCACACCCTCGCGGTGCAGTTGGGCCAGCAGTGGCTGCAGCTCAGCTTGAACAGCCTCATCGGTCACCTCGCGATCACGCACATAGACAAGGGCCTCCGCCTGCATCTCGCAGGCTCGCAAAGAGACCTGGCGGCCCACAGGGGCAGACTTCGGTACCGGATTGCGCTGCAGGATGGTGGCCTTGACCTCGGCCGGGCGCGGGGCGAACTGGCGGCCAGCGTCATCGGCCAGCTCCAACACCGCCTCGCGGATCTGCTGGGCGGTGAACCCGCGCAGTTGAACGCCCCAGGCCATGGCCACGCCGCGGGCATTGGCATCCAACTGGCTGGCACTGGCGGGCCAGCATCCGGCCATCAACGGCAGCAGCTCGTCGGCCAGGAACATCGACATGCCGGTGCTCACCTGCAAAGTGGCCTGATTCACGGGCAGGCTGGTCACGTTAGAGGGGAGTGTTGTCGTCATAATCGACCCCCGCGGCTCGCAGGGCCTGGGCCTGCTGTTGGGCTTGCGCCAGATTGGACAGGGGGCGCTGGTGGCCGCCAGATGGATTACCGCGCTTGGCCTGCAGCTGGTCCCACTTCTGGCGCAGCTTCTGCGGCGACAGCACGTTGGCACACCAGAACGCATCCCGGCTCACCCAGTCATACAGCTCGCAGATATCGCGGTGGCTACGCTGGTCCAGCTCGCGCATCAGCCGGATCACGTTAGCCCACTGCGCCCAGTTCGGCTCAATGGCGGTCGGGGTGATCAACTGCACCCGCCGGAACATCCACTGCGCGGTCATCAGGTCATCGCTGGTCCCCCACGCCTTGCCGCTCGGGGTTTGGATGGCAGCCTCGGGAATCACCCGGGCCTTGGGTTCGGGATCGGCAACCCCCTCGATGGCAGTTCCCTCCCCCTGCTGGTCGAAAGTCGCGTCAGCGAGTTGCGACGAAGAGTCTTTAAGATCTTTGTTTGTTTTATTGTTTATCTTGTTTAGATCTTCGGCGTGATACTCCGCGCCTAACTCCGCGCCATCAGATTGCGATACCCCCTCCGTCCCCTGCTTTGATGCGGGTTGCAACTCCGCGCGAAACTCCGCGCCAATGTGTTCTGAAACTCCGCGCTGGTAAGGGTCGTAATTGAGCAGGGTGACCAGGGTATAACCACGGGTACCCTGCTTGCTGGAGCGGCTGATCATCCCCTCCTGCTCGAAAGCATCCAGGGATCGGCGGGCACTGTCTTCGGAGATGCCACAGGCCTCCCCAAGGGAACGGGCAGAGCCTACGACCTGGCCACGCTGGATCAACAGGCGATTGCCGTTGAAGCTCACCTCGCAGCGCTCGTGCGCCGCCTCCAGCAGCAGGTGCAGCCACAGCGCCTTGCGCACCGGATCGCGGTAAAACGGCACCTCCTTCAGGCTCTTGTACAGCAGAACAAACCCGCTGCGACGGTTGTCGGCCACATTGCATCCTCGCGAAACAGGGGCGGCCACCGGGGCCGCCAGTCTGACTACCTCACCCATGGCTCACCTTCTTCACTCGCGTCGGTTTGGCCGCCTTCTTGGCGTCCTTCTCCTGCTGGCGCAGCTTGCGCTGCAGCAACTTCGCCATCTTCTTCGCCTCCGCCAGGCACTTGCCAAACGCCTGCCCCTTGGCAAAGCACGGCGTGGTGCGAAAATGCCGCAGGGCCGCCAGGGTTGCGGTGTGCACCACATCCGGGGTGTATCCTCCCGCCGTCAGGATCTGCGCCACATTGCGCTCGATAAACAGCTCAGGATGCATCGGCGGCCTCCTGCAACTGCTGCAATTGAGTGAACACCTGGCGGGCCTGTGCCAGGGAGATAGGTAAACTCACCCCCATCACCACCAGCTGGTAGCCGTTACAGAACTTGAGCCGTGGCAAAACGTGCTTAGCCATGGTGACGCCCCCCGGATATCGAGCGCAGGCAACGACCCGAGTGAGTCATATTCTCGGCAAGTGCTATGGTTATATTTCGCGACTGACACCCGACACAGGAACCTGTATGGCGGCCAACGACGACGAAACCCTGCACCCGATCTCCGGCTGGTTCATCAGCCCACAAGATCACAACCACATCACCATCAGGCTGGACTGCAACATGCCCCACCAGCCGCCATGCGACGGCATTCTGCTCACCCCGGGCTATGTACTGACCGCAAGCCAGGCGATGGAGCTTGCCAATACGCTGCTGGCCTCGGCCCGCTTCCTGGCGTTCCAGCAGCAAGCG
The DNA here is from genome assembly GCF_040907765.1 of Aeromonas sp. s9. NCBI lineage: Bacteria > Pseudomonadati > Pseudomonadota > Gammaproteobacteria > Aeromonadales > Aeromonadaceae > Aeromonas > Aeromonas sp. s9. The sequence goes on along the minus strand of NZ_JBFOCK010000093.1, from coordinate 14,113 downwards.
GTCACCCACGACAGCCGGCTGCAGTAAGCACCCAGAGCCTGAACCTTGCGCCAGCGGCGTTTGTTCGATACGCTTCTCCACGTTGTTTTCTCCGCGAAAACCAACCTCGGGTCGGGCTGTTACAGCAGCGCCGGCCCACTCTTTTTGTGCTCCATTCATCACTTCTCTCCTTGTACATGTGGCCCCGGGAACGGGCGCACCTGACTGGCTACCGACTCTTCCAGGCTCAACAGCTCCTTGATGGCCCGGTGCACTGCCGCCGTGATGGCCTGTCGTTCCACGGGGTCGATCACCCCGTCTTGCCGCGCCTCACGCAGCTCACCAAACACCGCCGCCACCACCTCGCCCACCAGCATCACCTGGTCTGCCAGCTCCTCTTCGGTCACCGTGCTATCCGGCAGGGCCACCAGCGTATGGCCGCGGGCCAGCGCCCAAGCCTGCAGAATGGCGTTGTCACCGGTCAGTTCGGTCACCGCCATCGCCTCGGACAAGGTCAGGTGGTGGTCTTCGCAAGCCGGATTGAACTTGTTGTTCAGGGTGGTCGGGCGCTTGGAGCCCATCAGGCGGGCCAGATCGGTGATGTTGTACCGGCGGCTCAGCTGATAAGCGGCATCAATAGGATCAGAAAGGTGGGAGTGTTCCCGCTTCACTCTCGTGGTTGTTCTGGTGGGTTTTGTCATGATGGTTCTCATCACTTCTCAGGGGGGAAAACATCATTGATAGAGCACTGAATCCCCCAACGACTAATGGCAGCAGCAATCTTTCTACAGGTGTCCAACCCGGGTTTGCGACGGCTCTTCTCGTAGTGAGCAACCGCCCCCTGAGTGATTCCTAGCTCAGCGGCCAAATCAGACTGCGTCTTGCCCACCTGATCGCGCAGTTCCTTGATGTTGTTCATCGACAACTCCATTCTCTCTGGGGTTAATTAATACGATATGTACTATAACACGATTTGCAGCCATGACAATTTGTGCGTTGAGAAAAACAATACGCAACGTAATATTTTCAGCATGGAAAAAGATACATGGCACAGCCTGGCCAAGAGCCGGATGAAAAAGCTCGGCATCACTCAGGAGCAACTAGCTGAAAAGCTGGGGGTGACTCAGGGTGCGATTGGGCATTGGTTGAACAAGCGTCGCGAACCAGCGATGGATGTAATCCTCGATATAATGGGCGCCCTGGATCTCAAGAGCATCAATATCGGGGTAGATGGCAGCATCGTCAGCGACGAACCGAATATGGAGCTCGCCCCGCCAGATATTCACCGGATCCCGGTGATCACCTATGTGCAGGCCGGGGTCTGGACTGAAACCAGCGAGATCCGCGAATGTGATGGCAACATGGCCTATGTCACCACCGATCTGGACTTGGGCAAGCGTGCCTTCGCTATCGTGATCAGGGGCAATTCTATGGAGCCGGAATTTACCGAAGGAGACCTGGTGCTGATCGACCCGGACGAGCCACTCCACCCGGGGGATTTCGTGGTCGCCAAGAACGGCGAAGAGGAAGCCACCTTCAAGAAGTACCGCCCCCGGGGTTATGGCGAAGATGGCCAAGAAATTTTCGAGCTGGCACCACTCAATGACGACTACCCCACCATGCGCTCAGACCGTCAGCATATCCAGATCATCGGTACCATGGTGGAACACCGCCGCCGTAGAAAGCGTCGTTAACAGCGAGTGACGATATTGGAACTGGCAATAGATACATATCACTATTCGGCTATCCGCATTCATCGTGTGATGGACGACGGCAGAACCGGAGCCAGGTTATGCAGATGCAGTGACGGCAAAGACTATGTCATCAAGACGCTAGGGGAAGTACCTCCTTATGAGCTAATTGCCGAATGGATTTGTGGTCATCTGGCCATCGCCTTCGGTCTCCCGGTTCCCCCTTGCAGACTGGTGATCGATATGCCGCGTCTGATCAAACAGAACGGCGATATTTGTAACGAGCCCGATGATACAGTTGGCTTCGCATCCCTCTATCAAGAAACCTCTGTGACATTAACGAGGCAAGCCTCTTTATCAGTTCTACCTCAGCTCAAAACGGATATTCTGGTTTTCGATGCTTGGATAAAAAATGGTGACCGCACCCTGTCTGGGCAAGGCGGTAACGTGAATCTGCTTCAAGACATTCTCAATCCGCAGCAACTTTGGGTTTTTGATCACAACCTTGCGCTAAACCCTGATGAAGATCTTGCAAAGTTGGCGACGCACCATGTTTTTTGTGGTGAAAATGCGGGGGTTAGCCTAGATGATATGGTGACTAAAGCGGAGTATGAAACACGAATACAGCGCTGTATGGAGCTGTTGCCTCACATCATCGCCACCATCCCAGAGAGCTGGATTGAGGAAGCCAACAGCAGTAGACGCGATGGAAAAGAGGTGATCAACGATGTCATCTCCCCCATACTGAGAAAGTATAATGACCCCGATTTTTGGAGCTGGATTACGCCATGAAGCATGAAGTTCTCTATGCCACTGTGCAGTTCCGCCCCTACCGAGAAACTGAAGAGTTTGCCAACGTAGGGGTGGTGATGTGCGCCCCCAAAGTGGGATTCTTTGACTATCGTATTGAAACTAAAAGTTTTTCAAGAGTAAGATCTTTTTTCAGCGACCTGGATCGCCAACTGCCAAACCGGGCGACTAGCTACATCGCCAGCGAGCTTGAACGCGTCAAGACGATGACTGTGCGTGGCTATACACCGGAAGGCATGCGGTCGCTGTTCCAGGAGGTGACCAAGGTTAAGGAAGGGCTCATCTACTACAGCCATGTCAGGCCGGCCATCATGGATGGCGAACTGCAAGATGCGCTGGACGGCCTGTACCAACACTACGTTCACCACAGCTTTTCCAAGCACCCCTCGGCAACCGAGCAGTTGGAGAGAACAATGCGAACTCTGCTGGAGCAGCACGATCTACGCAAGCACTACCAACAACGTAGCTTGGAAGATGACATGGGGCTGGTAAAAGCCAGTATTCCGTTCACTCACCAGAAAAATGGCAAAACCATGAAGGCGATTCGCCCTCTTAGCTTGACTAGCGGCGCCCCCAACAAGATCGTTGAGACCGCCGAGCAATGGGCCAGCCGCCTTCATAGATTATTCGGAGCCGGCATACTTGAGCCTCGAAACGTGATAATGCCGCTTGAGCTTCCCCAAGAGAGCATTGATAGAGGCATTGATACGGCAATTAATATGGCAAATAGCATTTTCAAACAAAATGATATTATGACGGTATCGGCAAATGATGAAGATAGGATTTTGACCTTCGCCTCACAATTATAATGACAAACAACGTACTATAGCCCGACATGTCGGGCTTTTTTATGGGAGAAATACATGAAACGACTTGCCACCTTGCTGATCGCCAGCGTGCCGCTGCTTGCCCAGGCGGGATTTATCCACCCCATGGACTTCGACGGTACCGAGGCCCAGAAAAAGGAGGTGATCGCTTATATCAAGGATCGTGTCAAGCACGACTACTGCGACGGCCAGCTCGATATGTGCCAGCCCACCACCTTGCGTATGATGGAACAGCAGAACCTCGCCGACTTCAAGCAAGCCACCCAAGCCAAAAACCGTGACATCATGGACCGAGTGATTCTGGACTACTGTGATGGCGGCATTGATATGTGCAATTACAACACCCTCTGGATGATGTACCAAGAAAACCTGAAGGCCAGCAGTGAAGAGCTGAGCTGGTAGCCGTTTCATAAGCCGTAGTGCCAATAAGTAGTTGATCTAGGAATTGGCGAAAAGGAGAAATCAAGGATGAAAAAAATAACACTCACAGGTCTAGTAATTCTCGCAGTGACAACAATCGTTTGCTACACGCAACTTACCCTGTTTGTCATACCACCAATTGGAGCTATACCGAAAGGTCAGACCGCTATTATCATTCGCCTGAACAAGACAGAGTTCATCGACAGCCCGGATGCTATGTGTGAGAGAATGCAAGGTGGGGTTAGCCTCCTATGCAGGGGAATGACAATTGCTGCAGTTGGGAAAAATGCCACGATTTTGGGGCGGCTTCCTTACAGTTCATGGCTCTACAGTATTTCGACTGGCGGCAAGACCTACGATCGATAAAAACAATTCGTTGTCGCCTCACGGCGTACCTACTGATCGCCGCCTGATTTCTATCGATAGCCAAGTGATAACTGGTTAAAAATCTGAGTTTTTTAAACTGCCATATTCAAAAGCCACTGTATTCACAGTGGAAAGTGCTGGAACATTCTAGCTGGCTTCAGAGTTTATGATCTAGACCTCAAGCCTTGGGATAATGCAGTTTGATTTCGTCAAGGACGCAAACGTGAAGAAAATCACTCAGCGAATGAGTAGCAAGATCGTCAAACCAACAAGGAGTTAATATGTCAGAGATGGTTTTTTGCCGCGGCTGCGGTAAAGAGATTCATAAAACGGCGGTGTCCTGCCCACATTGTGGAGCAGTATATGGCACGAGTAAGAGCAGGATCACGGCGGCATTGCTGGCCCTCTTCTTGGGTGGCTTAGGCATTCACAAGTTTTATCTTGGTAAGACCATGCAGGGGATTCTATATCTGGTCTTCTGCTGGACATTCATCCCGTCTTTTATCGCTTTTATCGAGTTCATCATTTATCTATGCTCGTCAGATCAGAGCTTTGCTGAGAAGTACGCAACCACCTGAATCCGACATAAGAGTAAGAGCCCACCAGCATGGTGGGCTTTTTCATGCCCAAACACCAAAAAATACAAATCGTATTGACCACTATGAATACATATCGTATTTTTACCCCAGACACACCAGTGAACGGGATAAACCATGTCTAACCAGCAACACCACAAGCGCATCTACATCGCCGGCCCCATGTCGGGCCTGCCTGACTGCAACCGCCCCGCCTTCCATGCCGAGGCCAACCACCAGCGTGAGCGCGGCCATATCCCGCTCAACCCTGCCACCCTCCCCGAGGGCCTGAACCAAGCCGAGTACATGGCCTGCTGCCTGCCCATGGTCATGCTCGCCGACGAACTGGTCATGCTCCCGGGCTGGCGCGATAGCCAGGGCGCCACCGCCGAGTTCCACCTCGCCATGAAGTGCGGCAAGGTCATCCGCCAAGCCGAAGACGGATTTGCCTGGTACCCCACCAGCCCCGAGGTGGCGGCATGAACCACTACGCCCAAGCGCTGGCCGAACTGCAGGCCCAGCCTGACCACGAGCTTAAGCAGATTGGCGACCAATGGCAGACCCCCAAGGCGCTGGCCTGGGGCCTATTCCACCAGTTCGCCCCCACCCTGGGGCCGGTGGTGCTCGACATGTTTGCCGACGACTGCAACCACCTGGTGCCGCACTACTACGATGCCGAAGACAACGCCCTCACCCAGGAGCTGGCCGCCGACCTGCGCCGCCTGGGGGGCGCAGCCTACGCCAACCCGCCCTACTCGCGCCCCTGCACGGATAGTGAGGGGAACCCCATCACCGGGATGGAGGCCATCCTCAACTACTGCCGCGAGCAACGGGCGCTGGGCGCCAAGATCATGTTGCTCATCAAGGCCGCCACCAGCGAAACCTGGTGGCCAGAAGATGCCGACTTCATCCAGTTCATCAGCGGCCGTATCGGCTTTGAGGTGCCGAGCTGGTACGTGCCCCGCGACCCCAAAAAGGACAAGCCCAGCTCTAGCGGCTTCGCCTCAGCCGTGGTGATCTTCGACGCTGGCTGGCAGGGTGAGCGCCGCCCCGAGGCGCGCCTGCGCCGTGACGACCTCATCACCACCGGCAGCATCATCCTCGACATGATCCACCGCCAAGCGGTAGAGCTCACCCTGGCCGCCGATCACGTTATCCGTAACGCCGCCCCCAGGCTGGCCCCCGTGGTCACCCAGGAGCAACCCGCCGAAACAGAACCGGCCGCTGGGGAGCCACCAGCAGCTGACGATAACGAGGCCAGCGCCGCTGCGGCTGCCGAACTGGGCTATGCCGATGCCGGTAGCATCATGGCCAAGCAGATTGAGTGCCTTGACCTCGGCGAAGAGCATCAGGCCATGGTCAGGGGCTATGTGCAGGGTTGGCTGGACGAGTCTTATCCGCTCTCCGAGATCTTCTATCGGCTCGATCTGGCCGTCGCCAACTTGCTGGCCGGCCAGCCGATCCACCAGGGCTTTGCCGTGGATGATAGCCGCGCCCCCACCTTGCCCCACTGGCAGCGCCACCCCGCGGTGAAGGGGGTCATCTACCAGATCGACGATGCCGACATCCTGACTCCGGCCAAGACCGCCGAGCTGGCCGCCTGGATCATCGACAACCTGACGGCCCCCGGCAGCCTGCTGGAACTGGCCACCGCCAAGGCCGCCGAGCTGTTGGCGCAGAGTGCCGAAGCCACCAGCCCTGAGCCAAACCATGCAGAGCGGCAGCTCGAGCTGCTGGATGCCCACCACCCAACCGAGGAAGCCAGCACCAAGCTGCTCGAGGAATGGGCCTTCGACTACCAGAACAACGAGCTCAATTTGGGCGGCGCCGAGTGGTCGTGCTTTGTCGCCGTGTTGACCGTGCTCTACGGCGCCAAGGAGCACTACACCGCCCGGGAGGTAGCGATCGCCATCTCAGTCAGCGATGAGCAGCTCATGGACGAATACACCACCCTGGACGAGGAAACCAAGGTGCTGCTGCGCAAGGCTGTCTCCACTCTGAAGCAGGTTGAAGGATACAACTTCACCGAGGCCTGCCCCATGCTCGACCTGCACCGCCAGGAGGCCGTCATCGCCTTTATGAACGCCCTGCATAACGAGCCGACCCTCAGCCCCGTCACGCAAAAGAGCGTGATGGTCAATGCCATTTCTCGAGTGAATGAGGTGGCAGCATGAGCAACACACTTCGCCGCTCCCGCGCCGTCAGGGCCAAGGTGACAGGGGCCCCGCTAAATCTGGAGTTTGCCATCAACGTGGACTTGTTCGCTGGCGGCGGTGGCGCCAGCACGGGGATAGAGCGTGGGCTGGGGCGCCCGGTGCACATCGCCATCAACCACAACCCCAAGGCACTCTCCATGCATCAGGCGAACCACCCGGAGGCCCTGCACCTGCAGGAGGATATCTGGGCCGTGAACCCGGTTGCTGTGCTGGCAGGGCGCTCGGTCGGTTGGCTGCACGCCAGCCCGGATTGCACCCACCACTCACAGGCCGCCGGCGGTCAGCCGCGCAAGCAGGAGATCCGCAGCTTGGCCTGGGTGATCACCAAGTGGCTGGCCCTGAGCAAACCTGCAGTGCTTTCCATGGAGAACGTCAAGCAGATGCGCACCTGGGGGCCCCTCGTCGCCAAGCGGGACAAGGCCACTGGCCGGGTCATCAAGCTGGTCGAGGTTCAGCGCGGCAAGAAGACCAAGATCGAGCAGCATATCGCCGAGCCCGGAGAACGGGTGCCACGCCAGCAGCAATACCTGGTGCCGGATCCCAAACGGGCAGGCCAGACCTGGCGCCGCTTTCTGGCCAGCATCGAGCGCATGGGGTATGAGCTTGACCATACCGTGAAGAATGCAGCCGATTACGGTGCGGCCACCAGCCGCCAGCGCCTCTACCTCGTTGCCCGCCGGGACGGGGAACCCGTTTGCTGGCCCGCTCCAACCCATTGCAAGGCCCCGGCACCAGGCAGCCACCTCAAGCCCTATCGGGTAACGGCGGATCACATCGACTGGTCTATCCCCTGCCCCAGCATCTTCCTCACCAAGGAAGAAGCCCGGGCACTGGGTCTGAACGTCAAACGCCCACTGGCCGATGCGACCCTGGAGCGCGTGGCAATCGGGGTGATCCGCGAGGTGCTGACCAATCCCAAGCCCTTCATCATTGAGCTGGCCAACTGGTCGGGGCGAGGTGTCAATTCGGTCGATGCCCCGCTGCGCACTATTACCGGCTGGCCCAAGGGTGGTGCGTTCGCCTTGTGCAACCCGAGTCTGGCCCCTCTGGTGGTGCGCCACTTCGGTAAAGGAGGCGAGCACGGGGTGGATGAACCTGCTGCGGCCATCATGGCCGGCGGTGGCGGCAAGTCCATGTTGGCTGCCCCCTTGATGGTGCAGGCCAACGGCGGGTTCAACACCGTGCCTGCCAGATCCGTGGCTGACCCATGCAGCACAATCACCTCCAGCGGCAGCCAGCAGCAACTGGCCTCCGCTTTCATGGTGCACCTGCGCAAGAACCTGCCGCCAAGCACCCCGGAGGGCCAGCTCCCCACCATCGTTTCGGCGGGTCAGCACCACGCCCTGGTGCAGACCGTGATGGCGAGCCCGGGTGAGTGCGGCCTGACACCAGAGCAAGAGGCCGGGGCCCTGCGGGTCAGCGCCTTCCTGATGCGCTACTACTCGAGCGGTGGGCAGTGGGGGGCCGTCACCGAGCCGATGCACACCATCACTACCAAGGACCGGCTGGCACTGGTGACCGTGACCTGGTGCGGCACCACCTGGGTGATCGTGGATATCGGCCTGCGCATGTTGGTACCGAAGGAGCTCTATGGCTGCCAGGGCATGCCTCGCCACTACATCCATGACCGTGGTCACGATGGCACCCCGCTCTCCATCACCGATCAAGTGCTCATGGTAGGCAACAGCGTCAGCCCGCCGCCGATGGCGGCCATCGCCAGAGCCAATAACCCGTACAAGCACCTGCAGATCAGGAGGGCAGCATGAGCATCATTCAGGAGGTTGCCGAGTGGGTTCATGCCCGAACCGGCGGCGCCATCAGCGCAGAGGTGGCAGCGGCCTTCTCCCTCACGGTCAGCAAGGCCAGCATCGTGATGGGCCAGATACACAGGGAGGCCCGCTTCACCACCCGGGTTGAGCACTTTTGCATGGTCGGGGAGAACGGCAGAGGGCGGCACACTCGCCGCCTCTTCGTGGACCAGGTGAGGGATCCGCAATGGCACAAGACGCCGGTGATCGGCATCAACGAGGAGCAGCAGATTGTGAGGTTCGACAGCATTGTCGAGGCGGAACGAACAGGCGGGTTTGTGCGCGTCAGCATCACCCGGTGCCTGAACAACTCTCAGGCAACCCATGGTGGCTATCGCTGGACCGTCGCTACAAATGAACAGAATGGATAGGAGGAAGCATGCAAGAACAGATTGAGAAGATTGACCAGAGTGAGCTGATGGTCATGCTGGGAAAAGGGCGCACAGCGCTGTATCACCTGCGCATGAGGGATACCACCTTTCCCAAACCCATCGACCACCAGCCACTGCGCTGGATAAAGTCACACATCATGGCCTGGATTGACAGCCACAACCGGATCAGTGGCAACGCCTAGCTCCCGCTGGATCACTGTCCACCAGCGCTCATAGGCAGCCGCTTGATCCTCAAGCCAGTCATGTTTGTTGTAAACAGCCATCACGCCAAGCAGGGTGTGCCCCAGCATCACTTCGGTGATATGGGGCGACACCCCCATTTCCGATAACCGGGTCGACAGCGTTCGACGAGCATCATGAATCCGCCAATGGGGGATCCCCAGGCTGCTGCGCAAGCGGCTCACCAACCGATTGCACGAGTGGATCTCCAACGGCCCATTCCCCTCCCCCTGACCTGGGAACAGATAGACCGGGTCCACCGACGCCATCGCGGCTCGTTCGAACAGTTGCTTGCCCACCGATGTAATGGGGCGGCGGATAGGCCTGCCGGTCTTGCTGATCTCCGCCGGCACGGTCCAGACCATAGACTCGAAATCCAGATCCTGACGCTTGAGCGTTCTGGCCTCGGAAAGCCTGCACCCATAGACCAGGCAGAGCAGATGAATCACCTTGTTGCCGGTGCCAGCCCGGCTGGCCTCGATGGCCCGCCAGATCTTCGCAACCTCTGGCACCGTCAACACCCGGTGACCGGTCTTGGCGGGGGCGCCAACATCCCTGGCCCGCAGACTCATCATGTTGGGCATATAGATCGTGCCGCGGCGAGCATGCCAGTTGAAGCACGCCTTCAATGCCGTGATCACAGCCCGGGTTACCCCTGGTGCCCGCTCACTGATGGCATCGAAATAGCTCAACCACATGTCCATGGTGATCTGGTTGATTGGCCGGTCAGGCAAGCGGTTCTTCACTGACGAGAATGTATAGCGATAGTATTTCTGGGTGCCTTCTCGGCACTCCCGCATCACGTACTTCTCGAACCACTCATCAAACAAGGCTGCAGGCGTAGGCTCATCGCCCGAGGCACTGATCGGCGCAACACCGCTTTTGAGCTCATCGGCCTTTATCCGGGCCTCTCGCAAGGTCAGAGCCGGGTACCGACCAAGAGAGGTCCGAACCCGCTTCCCGTCGACCACATGCCGAACCTGGAACGCAACCACCCCCTTCGGTGAGACCCGGACACTCAACCCATCACCGTCGCTCACTTCGCTCGGGCCAGCATATGGTTTACCATTCACCCCTCTAAGCCAGCTATCTGATAACGCCATTGCTACCCCATAAAATTTTGTACCACTCTCATGGGGTATTTTGTACCAGATAATGTACCAGCAGGCCATTGAACAACGTCAGGTTTGGGTGAACGATGAAAGTGTCTTCGGAATTTGCACCTCACCAGAACGGCACTAAACCCTGAAAAATCAATCAGAAGCGCGAACATACAAGAACACATGAGCACATCAGCGAAGCAGACCACCCAGCCCACTTACTACTTCCACGACTACGAGACCTTCGGCATCAGTCCGGCCAAAGACAGGCCGTCGCAGTTTGCGGGCATTCGCACCGACGCGGATTTCAACGTCATCGGCGAGCCGCTGGTGATTTACTGCAAGCCGCCGGCGGATTACCTGCCGGAGCCAGAAGCCTGCCTCATCACCGGCATCACGCCGCAGAAGGCGATGAAGGACGGCCTGTGCGAGGCGGACTTCATCCGCCAGATCCACGCAGAGTTCGCCACCCCGGGCACCTGCGTGCTCGGCTACAACAGCATCCGCTTCGATGACGAGGTGACCCGCTACACCCTCTATCGCAACTTCTATGACCCCTATGCCTACGCCTGGCAGAACGGCAACTCCCGCTGGGACATCCTCGACATGCTGCGGGCCTGCTACGCCCTGCGCCCGCAGGGAATAGAGTGGGCGTTTGACGAAGAGGGCAAGCCGAGCTTCAGGCTGGAGAAGCTCACCGTGGCCAATGGCGTGGCCCACGCCAACGCCCACGATGCGCTCTCGGATGTGCTGGCCACCATCGAGATGGCCAGGCTGGTGAAAAAAGCTCAGCCCAAGCTCTTCGAGTACCTCTTTGATCTTCGCAACAAGAACAAGGTGAAGGCCCTCATCGACGTGGTGACCATGAAACCCCTGGTGCACGTCTCCGGCATGTTCTCCCCCTGGCAGGGGTGTGCAAGCTGGGTGTCGCCGCTCGCCTGGCACCCCACCAACCAGAACGCGGTGATCATGGTGGATCTGACCCGTGACCCGACGCCGCTCATCGAGCTCTCCTGCGAGGAGATCCGCGAGCGCCTCTACACCAAAAAAGAGGAGCTGGGGGATCTGGCCGGCATTCCGGTCAAACTGGTGCACATCAACAAGTGCCCGGTGCTGGCCCCGGCCGCCACCCTGACGCCGGAGCGGGCGGACGAGCTGGGCATCAATCGGGCTCAGTGCCGCAATAGCCTGGATCTGCTGCGGGCCCACCCCGAGGTGCGGGAAAAACTGGTGGAGGTGTTCAACCAGGAGTTTGCCGGCAGCACCGACGGCGACCCCGACACCCAGCTCTACGCCGGCTTCTTCGGCCACGGCGACAAGTCCACCATGGATCTGGTGCGCGCCACCCCGGCGGATCTGCTGGGGGAGCGGGAGTTTGCCTTCACGGATCCCCGTCTGCCCGAGATGCTGTTTCGTTACCGCGCCCGCAACTGGCCCCACACCTTGAGCGAAGCGGAGCAGAAGCGCTGGCGCCTGCACTGCAGCGACTACTTCAGCCGCCGCCTGCCGGATTATGTGCCGCGCCTGGAAGCCCTGGCGGAACAGAACCAGGGAAACGAACGGAACTTTGCGACTCTAAAGAGTCTCTATCACTACCTTGAAAATCTGTGAGATGTGAGCCGTTTCACAGTTAAAAACCGATGCGTTTCCCCGGCTCGCGACATAATGGGCAGGGAGCCCAAGCTCCTGATAGTGTGAATATTTAGATGCGCTGACGGCATGGATGCCGTGCTTTCGACTGTTGGGGAACTCTCGTTTTATGCGTTCAGCTCTGCCTGCTTTGACACTCGTCGCCTGTGCCCTGCTGCCCCAGGCCGCCCTCGCTGGCGCCCGGTTCGAGGTGCCAGACTACCTCTTGCGCCTGCCGGAGCAGACCTACCGGCTCATCGAGCGCAATTTCAGCACCCTCTACCAGCAGACCGACTTCACCCCGCAAATCACCAACAGCTATTTCAACCACTCGGATCTCTACCGCTTCGCCGGCATTCCCCTGGCCATCACGCCGCAAAACGGCTTCCAGATGGAGGTGTTCGGCCAGCTCTACAACAAGTCGTCCCAGATCTATGCCCAGATGAGCCAGGATCTCTCCCTCTATCGCACCCTGCGGGTGGACATGATGGGGGATCAGAGCGACGAGATCGCCATCGGCATGGGGCTCGGCATCCCCCTGACAACCCGCCTCACCGTCAAGGCGCTCGCCTCCAGCAACGAGATCCCGGGCTATGGCTCCGCCAATTACGCCATCGGGATGGAGTGGCACTTCTAGAGACCATTTCGCCACGTAAAAAAGGCTCCCTCGGGAGTAATGCCAGTCAGTTAAGCCTGACTGGCATTGTTTTTACTAGGTTTTCTCGTCGCATACTTCTGTGGTTTGGCTTTGATGCACCTTGGGTAACTTCGTTCTCGGCGGGCGGGTAACTTGAACTGCTCTGCCTGTTTGTCCAACTCAGCGACACGCCCTGGAACCATGCCCGGTGACACAAACGGCAGGCAACTGAGTTCATGCAGCAGATACACCGATGCCATGTGAAAGCTCAACTGGCTGGCCGTATAGCCCTTTAAGCTCGCCGCCATCCTAACCATCTGATATCTCAGTAGGTTATAGGCCAATACCAAGCCCCATAGCTCCTGCCTTACTCCATCGGGTTTCTTGCTGCGCAGCGTCAGCCGGTGCTGTTGCAGGCTATGTTTCATCTCCCGATAGCCCAGCTCGATTTCCCAGCGATTCTGGTATAGCTCCATCAACTCGCTGGCCGGGAAGCGCAGCGGGTCGGTGAGCGAGGTCAGCACCTGCCGCTCCTTGCCGTTTACCGTCCGGGTCAGCAGCCGGGCTTCGAACTGCTCCGGCAACTCGCTCCACTTCTTCTTGGCCTGCGGACTGGCTCTGAGGCGTACCAGCACATCCTGCCGCCCCAGCTTGCGGATGACCTCGTATTGAGCCCCCTTTTTCAGCGGAATAAGCCAGTGACGCGCTACGCCCTGGCGTTGCCAGGCATGGAGTAACCCCAGTGAGTAGAAGCCCTTATCGAACAGGGTCAGGCTATTATCGGGTGTTTTTTCAATCAGTTGCTCTGCCAACACCATCTCGTTTACCGCACAGGAGTCCATCACTGTCTGGGTCAGCAGATGACTGGTCAGCTCCATCTGACACAACATGCGGACCTGGGGATATTGCGTCTCCCCCTGGACGGTTTTCGACTTGGCAAAGGCGCCGGCATTGTCCGGAGTATCGGGCGTGCGCCAGACCACCCCGTCCACGGCCAGCAGCTGCAAGCCGGCCCAGGTGGGGTGCTGACACAGCTGATGCCAGAGTGTGGCGGTCTGCTGGAACACCTGTCGAACGGCTTGGTCAGCCAGTTTTTGGCGCGCCTGGATGAAGGCGCTGGGGACGACAAACGGCCGGTCGCCGGGTAACAGGATATCGAGCTGGTTGGCCAGCTGGGCCATAGGGACATGACGAAACAAGGACATCCCGATAATGGCCCATAGCACCCGCTCCATGGGCATGCGCCGTCGGCGCAAGGAGACGGAGCCCGTCTCGGCCAAGCAAGCCTGCACCAGTTCAGGTGACAGCAGGTCAGACAGGGACTCAAACTTTCCGGGAGGACAGGCGTGAATGAAGTCGAGAGCTTGGTCGATACGCATAAAAAAATCCGAAACCCAACAAGGAGTTTCGGATTCTTACACAGCCTGAGGATCGGTCAATGGAT